>NZ_PDDL01000010.1:0-62998 GCF_020833785.1 Kocuria sp. CCUG 69068 | reverse complement strand
TCGCTACGACACCGGCGACAAGCTCAGCTACCTCAAGGCCAACATCATCCTGGCCTCGGAGCGCGAGGACCTCGGGCCCGAGCTGTGCGAGTGGCTCAGGGAGTACACCCGGACCCTGCCGGTCGGCTGAGAGACCGCGCTCTCGTGGCCGGACAGTTCCGGTGGCCCGTCACCGTCTCCTGGGGGGACCTCCGGCTGCGTCCGCTGGCCCGGGGGGACCGCCGGGAGTGGGACGTCGTGCGCGCCCGCAACCGGGACTGGCTCGACCCGTGGGAGGCCACGAACCCCGCACCCGGCGGGGCCCCGCCCACGTTCGGGCAGTTCGTGCGCACCCTCGACCAGCAGGCCCGGCAGGGCACGGCCCTGCCCTTCCTCATCACGGAGCGGGTCCCGGGGACGGAGCGGTTCGGTCTCGTCGGCCAGCTGACCGTCTCCGGGATCTCGTGGGGGTCGTTCCTGTCCGCGACCCTGGGGTACTGGGTGGACCGGGACCAGGCGGGACGCGGCGTGGCCCCCATGGCGGTGGCCATGGCCACCGACTACTGCTTCCAGGGCCTCGGGCTGCACCGGATCGAGATCAACATCCGGCCGGAGAACACCAAGTCCCTGCGGGTGGTGGAGAAGCTCGGGTTCCGGGACGAGGGGCTGCGCAAGGACTTCCTGCACATCGACGGGCGCTGGACGGACCACCGCAGCTTCGCGCTCACCGCGCCGGAGGCGCCCGAGGGACTCGTCCGCCGGTTCACGGGATCGGACCGCCCCGCCGTGTGGCAGTGACCCGGCCGGGCGTGTCCACAGGGATACCCACAGGCGCGCCCCCGCGGTAGTAGGCTGTTCCTCACGGCCCGAGCCCGGGCCCCGGACACGCCGGCGCAGCGCGCCGGCGTCCCCCGTCCGCTCGATCCGGCGACCACGAAGGCAGGACCGCGACCATGATCTGGGTGAGCAGCTCGGCCGTGCTGGCCGTGGTGTGCGCGCTGTCGCTGTTCTGGGTCGCGCCGCGACTGCAGCGCCGCCGGGAGCTCCCCGTCGAGGCGCCGGCCGAGACGGCCGGCCCCGACGGTCTCCCCGCGCCGATCGAGCAGCCCCCACCCGCGTCCCGCCGACGAAGGAACATCATGGCGACCACCGACACCGTCCCCCGGCCCGCCGACGGCGACCCCGGACGCACCGGCAGAGGGCACCTGCGCATCAGGCGGGACCGCGCCGTGATCCTCCTCGCCGGGTGCGCCGCCCTCCTGGCCGCACTCGTCACCGCCGTGGTCGCACCGTTCTCCGCCGCGGTGAGCTGGCCGTGGCCCGTCTTCCTGCTGCTGCTCGGCGTCGGCGCCGTCCTGTCCCTGCGCTACCTGGCCGTCCAGGACCGGGCCGCCCGCCGTGCGTCGCGCCCCGCGGTCCGGGCGCCGGAGGCGGAGCCGCACGCCCCCCGCGAGGACGTCGCCCTGTTCGACAACGAGCACGTCGTGGCGGAGGAGGTCCGCGAGCAGTCGCGCCGGACGGCCGAGGACCTCGACCTGCCCACCCCCGAGGAGCAGCCCCGGATGCCCGCACCCGCCGCCTTCACGGTCGAGGAGCTGCGGGCCGAGGCGCTCCGCGTGGCCCGAGAGTCCGCACCGGCCGCCGCGGCCCGGACGTGGGAGCCGGTGCCCGTGCCGCGTCCGACCTACGCCGAGGCGCCCGTGGTCCAGCGCCCGGAGCCGGAGCCGCTGCCGGTGCCGGAGCAGCCCGCCGCCCGCTCCGCGAGCCTCAAGGACGCCGTGCGCACGGGCGAGGAGCAGCGCCGAGCCGCCCTCGACCTCGACGACGTCCTCAAGCGCCGCCGCGCCTGAGCGCACGCACCAGCCGGCCCGGTCGACCGGGCCGTACGCACCGCCGCACGCCCCCGCCGGGGCGCGCGGCGGTTCGCGTTCCCGGGGGCCGTGCACGGCCCCGGTATCATCGCCGCAACGGCCGGCCGCCGGTTCCGGCGGCCGGTGGCCCCGACCAGGAGGACACCCATGACCGCCGTCGCCCACCGCGAGGTCGAGCGCAAGTACGAGTTCCCGGAGGGCGCCGAGGCCCGGGTGGACTGGAGCACGCTGGAGGGGTGCACCGTCTCGGCGGAACCCGTGGAGCACCGCATGGAGGCCGTCTACCACGACACCGAGGACATGGCCCTGGGGCGGCGCCTGGTCGCGCTGCGCCGCCGCCGGGGCGGGGCCGACGACGGGTGGCACGTGAAGTTCCAGGGCGCGGACGGACGCCACGAGCTGCAGGTGCCGCTGCTGCGCACCCCGGACCGGATGCCCGCGTCCGTGCGGAACCTCCTCGCCGGGCTGACCGGGGGACAGGAGCTGCGGCCGGTGGCGACCCTCCGCACCGTCCGGCAGGTGCACCGGATCAGCGACAGCACGGGGGCGGCGGTCGCGGAGCTCGCCGTGGACGTCGTGGACTCCGTCGACGAGCGCACGGGAACGGCGCGGTCCTGGTCGGAGTGGGAGGTCGAGCTCCTCGACGGCACGGTGCCCGAGGAGCGCCAGGAACAGATCTTCGCCGCGGTCGAGGCCGTGGTCTTCGCGGCCGGCGGGAAGCCGTCCACCTCCCGGGCGAAGATCGCCCGCGCGCTCGGCGAGGACGACGACGCCCCGGCGGGGCCCGGCCGGAAGCAGGACGAGAAGCAGCCGGAGGGCAGGAGCGGCAAGAAGGCCGGGAGCGGCACGAAGAACAAGAAGAACAAGAAGAACAAGAACAAGGCGGGAAGGAAGGGGAAGCCGGCGGGCGGGCCGGACGTGCTGCGCGCGGTGCTCGGGGAGCTCGCCGAACAGCTGGTGCTCTGGGACTTCAGGGTCCGCCTCGACGTCCCGGACGCGGTGCACCAGATGCGCGTGACGTCCCGTTCCCTGCGCAGCGTGCTGAGGGCGGCCAAGCCGTTCTTCGACGGCGCGGCGGCGGAGGAGCTGGACGCCCGGCTGCGGGAGCTCGCCCGGACGCTGTCCGCGGCCCGGGACGCCGAGGTCACGGCGGAGCTGCTGGCCGGGCGCGTGGAGGCGCTCGAGGGGCGGGTGGGGCCGGCCGCGGCAGAGAGCCTGCGGCAGCGGGCCGAGGAGGAGGCACGGACGGCGGCCGCGAAGGTGCGCCGGCACGTCACGGGCCAGGAGCACCTGCGGCTCCTGGCGGACGTCCAGGACTTCGCCGCCCGTCCGCCGCTGACCGAGGAGTGCACCCGGCTCTCGGGGCGTGAGGTCGCCGACGCAGTGGTGCACCGGGCCCTGCGGAAGGTGGTGCGCGTGGCCGAGGCGGAGCTGGCCGGCGGCCCGGGCGGCGAGGGGCAGCTGGAGCACCTGCACGATGTCCGCAAGGCCGTCAAGCGCGTGCGCTACGTCGACGCCGTCCTCGGCCGGACCGGGCACCGGCCGGGCAAGCAGCTGCGGCGCGCGGCCCGGGACGCGGAGGACTACCAGGACGAGCTGGGCCGGATCATGGACGCCGCGGTGGTGGAGCGGTGGCTCGCGGGCACGGCGGCCGCCCTCGGGCGCTCCGGTGCGGACCGCTACGCCGTGGGGGCGCTGCACGGCGCCGAGGTCCTCCGCCTGCGGGCCGGGACCGACGGCGGGGCGGACGTGGTGGGGGTGCTCCTGTCCCAGCTGCGGGAGGACCTCGCCTGAGCGGCGCTCCGGACACCACCGCGCGGACGCCTCCCGAGAGGCTCCGGCGGGGCGCGCCACGACCCGCCTGAGCCCTGCCGGAGCCGCCCCGGCCCCGTCTGCACCCGGGGCGGCGGGCGGCCGGGGCCGGCCTGTCCGGTTCCGTCGCAGTAGTCATGCCCGGGTCACGGGGACGGGGGACGATGGTCGCAGTCGACGGGCCGTTCGCGTTCTCGCGCGTTTCCCGGCCCGGACTCGACTGCCCGGTCGGCCGGTGAGGACGGCCGCCGGGACGGCTTCCAGCACCCGAGGAGTGCGTGATGACCGAGCACACCCAGCCGGACGGGCCGACCCCGTCCGGGATCTCCCTGGTGATGTCCCGCCGCGGACTGCTGACGGCCGGCACCGCCGTGGCCTCCGCCGTCGCCGTCGGGGCCGTTCCGACGGCGGCTGCCGCCGCACCCAGCACCAACGGCGTCATCTACGGGGTCGAGGACGACAAGGACCTGCTGTGGTACCGCCACGAGGGCCGCAGCAACGGCACGCCGCGCTGGGCCAACAACGGCACCGGACGCAAGGTCGGCAGCGGGTGGGACTTCGCCCACGTCTTCGCCGGCGGCGCCGGGGTCCTCTACGGGGTCGAGCACGACGGGGACCTGCTGTGGTACCGCCACGACGGCGCGGCCGACGGCACGGCGCGCTGGGCCAACCGGGGCCGCGGGCGCAAGGTCGGCAGCGGGTGGGACTTCACCCACGTCTTCTCCGGCGGCGCCGGGGTCCTCTACGCGGTGCAGGGCAACGGTGACCTGTTCTGGTACCGCCACGAGGGGCGCAGCAACGGCACGCCGCGCTGGGCCAACAACGGACGCGGGCGCAAGATCGGCAACGGGTGGAACTTCGAGCACGTCCTTTACGGGAACTAGCGAGCGGCTCCCGGCCCGCACGACGACGGCCCGCGCACGACGAATGCCCCCGTCCGGCGTTGTGCCGAGCGGGGGCCTTCGCCTCCGGTGGAAGCAATGGAGCGTTGCGGGAACAGGCGACCACGGGTTCAGAAGCTCGTTTCCGCGTGGAATCAAGGGATTCGGGACGAGCCTGACTCCGAGAGCGAGGCGGATGACGCTCTGATCGGCGCGGCGGCGGAACCAAAGAAACGACCTCGAACACGACTCACGGACAGCGAAGTGGACGCTATGCGAACAGCCCGCGAGCACGGCGTCAGTGTGACTGCCGTGGCGAGGCAGTTCGGGGTTCACCGGGGAACGGTATGGGTCAAGACGCGGCGAGGGCATGGGAATTGAACTCGGTCAGCCCTCTCTCGCGCAAGCCTGTGAAGGCGCGTTCTGGCTCGTGTTTCCGGGCTTCACGGCAGTGCGCGCCCCGGTGGGAGGCATCGAGATGCAGGCCCCCTGCGAGACTCATAGCACGTGAAGCGGGGTCGTGCGAGGCTTCCGACACGTGCGGGACCGTGGCGTATGCCGCAAGCCCGCAAGGGGCGTTGCGGCCCCCGGCTCGCCCTCCGCGCTCGGCAGGAGCGGGTGCAGGCAGATGCACGGATGGGCGATCAGCAGGCGTCACCGCCGGTCGTTTGATCGGCGGGACTGAACCTCTCGCCGTTGACCCACGAGGTCGGCTGTCTACCGCAGCTCGGAGATCAGGATCGCGACGGTGCCCGTGTCTTGGGCGGTGAAGATGTGCTCAGAATCGCCTCTGTAGGAGGCGTAGTCGCCCGGCCCTAGGCGCTGGGGATCGTCGGGGGGTCCGACTTCTGCCGTACCGGATATCACGATGACGTGTTCGGTGGTGCCGACCTGGTGCGGTGCGGAGCAACGAGGCTCACCCGGTTCGGCCTTCACCAGGTAGATGTCCCTTCTGGCTCCGGTGGGACACGCTGAGAGCAGAGAGGCAGAGTACGCGCTGCCCGACGCGGTGATTGGCTGGGCGTCTGCGGCGCGGATCAGCGTCGGGCTTCCGTGACCAGGGTCGACGAGCGTCGAGAACGGCACGCCGAGAGCATCGCTGAGAGACCACAGCGTCTCGACGCTCGGGTTGCCCGCCCCTGATTCGAGCTGGGAGACGCTCGCCTTGGAGATACCCGCTCGCCGTGCGAGTTCGGCCGCGCTCCAGCCGACACGGGTCCGCTCGCCTCGCACCGCGGCACCGATGCGTTGTCGCACTGACTCACTGACCATGCGTTCAGTGTAGCAAACGAATCGTACACGTTGACAAACCGCTCCAGGGTTGTTCACAATAATGGACGTGAGTTCATCAGATCAGTCGATTCGGGGCATGGTGGGCGACGTGGGCTCGATCGCCTCCGCCGTCCTCGTGGTCGGCGTCTCCTATGGAGCCCTGGCGTCGGAGGCCGGCCTGCCTGCGTGGCTCGTGATCGCTCTCGCTGTCGCGGTCCTCGCTGCTTCCGCTGAGCTGATGTTCATCGCCTCGATTCTCGTCGGCGCGGCACCACTCGCGGCCGCTCTGGGCGCTTTGCTCGTGAATCTGCGTAACGGCGTGTACGGGATCGCTGGGTCCAAGTTCCTCCGCGGAGGATGGACGCGCCTGCTCGCGGCGCACTTCGTCAACGACGAGACGGTCGCCTACGCATCGGCACGCCACGACCCGCTGAGTCAGCGGCGAGCCTTCTGGGTTCTCGGCTGGGCGATCCTCCTGGCCTGGCCTGCGGGTGCAGCGATCGGGGTGATCCTCGGGCGAGCCGTCACGGATGTCTCGGCGTTGGGACTTGACGCGGTCTTTCCAGCGATCCTCTTCGCCATGGTCCTGGGCGCCGTGCGCAGCAGGCGCTCGGCTCTCATCGTGGCCTGTGGGGCACTGATCGCGGTCGGCGTCACGCCCTTCGTGCCGCCCGGAGTCGCGCCGCTGGTGGCCCTGGTCTCCCTCGCGCTCCTGTGGAAGCGAGGTTCGCAGCGTGGTTGATCCCCAGATGCTCACCGCATGCGTGGTACTCGCCGCCGGTACATACTTCATCAGGCTCGCCGCTACCATCTCACGGAAGACAGACCTCCCCAAGAGACTGGACCAGGGTCTCGAACAGGCGGTTGCGATACTCCTCGCAGCCGTCGCAGCAACCTCCACCTTGTACGACGGACAAGACTTGGCAGACTGGACCCGAGTCACCGGGGTACTCGCTGGAGGGACCGCGGCGATCCTGCGGCTCCCGCTCATCCTCGTCGTGCTCATTGCCTGCCTGACGACAGCGTTCCTACGGCTGGTCGTATGACGAGCCGTAGGAACCACCCCTACGTTTGAGGCAGCGTCTCCAGGACCGGCGGAACGACTGCGCTCATAGAGAAGAACTGTCCACGATGTCTTGAGACATCACACTGTTTCTCTGAACGCACGCCGACTACCGGCGGTAGTGGGTGGGTGCCTGACTGCCTCACCGGCCCAGGCTCGGCCCGTCATGACTTGGGCCGCTGCGGGGCGAGCGGGAGGTGCCGAGCTGTCGTTCGCGCTCCGCGAGCATGCGGGCTACATCGCGTTTGGCTGCCTCGGCTGCACGAGTCTGCCTGACCCGTTCGACCGCTTCGCCGGGAGTGAGAGAACGCAACGCCTCAGCTTCAGCACGCGCCTGCTGAGCGATACGGGTCGCTTCTTCGACCTGGCGGGCTGGCCGAGCGTTGAGGTAGCCGCTCGGGTTCTTCCTCACCACGTCTTCCCCGAAGATGCGCGCATAGACACCGATGCTCGGCCACGGAGTCGACTCGAGCACGGCCTGTAGAGCTTGCGCTGTGGCGGCACGCTGCCGCTCGGCATCGACCACGCGGGGATCGGTGTCGATCTGGGGCTGGATGACGCGCTCGACCCATGCGGCCTGGGTCTCGTTCCAGCGAGGCGGCTCACCCCACGCCTCGGCGAGGCGTCGTTTCGCCTCGCGGACGACGGTGTGGGCGGTGTCGTGCTCGGCGGTGGCACGGCGCTTGGTGAACCTGCCCGCCGCGCGCACCTTCGCGCTTGCGGTCCGCTGGGCGGTGTCGGCGTGCTGCCACTCCGTGAGCGCGGCCTGGGCTTGTGCGGTCAACGGTCCGGCGACCTCGGCGCGCACGAGTTCGACCTGCTGTATTGCCGCTTCGTTGGCCTCGGTGGCCTGCTCTCGTTCCGCCCTCTGCCGGGCGTGCAGTTCGTCCAGCGCATCGCTCGCTTGCTCCCATTGTGCTGCTCTGGCTTCGGCGCGTTCGGCACGCCGAATGAGAGCTGCTATCTCGGTGCGCACGAACTTCACGGGACCGTCGTCGACCAGACCCCGGACGACCTCCTGCGCGTGCTGGGTGGCGTCGGCGAGTCCCCGGTCGGCGCGGTCACGCTCTGCCGCGTCGATGAACTGCCGCCGGGCGCCGGCGATGTTCTCGGCGGTGACGTGCAACTGATTCCGGTCGGTACCCCTGGTCATGCCGACGTAGACTGCTGCACCGCTCATGGCGTCGGTGAGGATCGTGTGCGATGCCGGTGCGGTGATGCCCTGCACGCCATAGGCGGTCGAGGCGTAGGCGAGGTGGGTGTGCTCGGCGACATAGGCCGCGGGCAGGCGCACAGTCTGGTCGCGTTTGCGGCCGCCACCTGCCTCGACTGCCCACAGCGCCCCGTCGTCGGCGACGTGTTGCACCACCCACTGCTGACGGTTCGCCACCCCCAGCGCGGTGTCGTTCTTCCGCGTCTGGATCAGGTCGCCCCGCCCGATGGGAAGACCATCCGACCCCGTGGTGGTCGTCTCGTCGTCCACGGCCCCGGCCTGCACGCGCTCGTCGCGGATGCGGGCGTTCAACCGGATTGCCTCGCCGTTGGTGGCAACCGTGACCGCCTCTCCATCGCTGCGCTGCTCGGCAATGTGCTCGTACAGGCTCTCCGCATCCGCGTGCAGGCGGATCAGGCCAAGCGCTGCGAGCTGGTCGAAGATCGCACCGGGATCAAGTCGGTCGCGCAACCGCACCGACAGTTGCGCGTAGGCGGGGTCGGTGTACCTGTGCACCTCGGCCATGTCGATGGTGCGGCCCCGAAGCTGCGCGGACATGTCGAGCACGCCGCCGCGTCCGACTGCGGGGAGTTGCGCACGGTCGCCGACGAGCGCGAGTGTCCCGCCCGTCTCTGCTGCGACGGTGAACAACGCGAGGGCGCTGTCCTGGTCGAGCATCCCCGCCTCGTCCACCACGATCCGCTCACCTTCGCGCAGGCGCGCTGCCTCGGGCGGGCCGGTGTAGGTGCGGCCCGTCTCCGGATCGGTATCCCCCGGTGCGAGACGTGCCCATACCCCGTCTGCGTTCCACCTGTAGCCGTGGGCGTGGACAAGCGCGGCCACGGAGTCAGCCGGAACGCCGAGGGTCTGGTGTGCGACGTCGGCGGCCTTCTTCGTCGGCGCCACCACCCGCATCGGCCGACCCTCCTGCTCCGCTACGGCGATTGCGGTGGCAAGCATCGTCGTCTTACCCGACCCTGCCGCGCCCTCCACGATCACCAACGGGTCGGTTGAGGCGACCGCAGCGGCGGCCTCGGTCTGCCCGGCGTCGAGGCCGGCAGCCCGTGCCAGTTCCTTCGCATCCGACAGGACCGGCTCATCGACTTGCACCCGTGCCGCGATCAGGTCGCGCAGTTCCATCTCGACCTGCATGACGCGCACGCTCGTCAGATGCGCCACATGCTCAGGCTGGGGTGCGTCGGGCGGGAGGATCGTGAAGCAGTCCTCCAACGCCAACCGCACCGCAACAGTGATGAAGTCGCGTACCTCGCCGGGAGCAGCGCGCACGCCGTGCTCGGTCATAATCCGCATCGCGTGCTCGGTCACCGTGTGCGCCGTCCACGCGGACGCGGCGGCGGCGCAACGATCCAGCGTGCGGGAGGCAACCTCCTGCACGCTCAGGTCATCCAGCGACACCGTTGCGCGCGGCGCGGGCCGTCGCAGCGCCTCGGGGTCGTATCCAGCCTCGCGCAACTCCGTAACCCAGGCAGCTTCCTCCGCCAAAGTGGTCGGTTTCTTCGCGGGCCGTTCATGCGCCCATGCCTCGGCTCGCAGGCGGGTCGCGACGACCGGCCCCACGCTCTCGCCGGGATGCGCCTGATCCCAGGCGGCTTCGAGACGTTCCAGGTTCTTGCCCACCTGCGCGCCGCGCTTGCTCATCAGGGCGTTGTACGGCTGCAACTCGACCACTTCGCCCGTGGCGGGGTCGAGGGTCAGGCCATGCCGGTCGAGCACGTCAGCCAGCTCGGGGCTGGCGGCGATCACGGCGGTGCCGAGTGCGCGGATCGCGCCCTGCTGCTTGAACAGGGCGGCGGTGAACAGGCCCCGCCATTTCCCTGCCGCGAAGACGCGGGTGCCGATCTGCATGTGGATATGCCGGTGCGGATCACCCGCCCTGCTCGTCCTGTGGGTGATGCCGACGACATGCATCTGCTCGATGGGCACGACCTCCTGCGCACCCAGCGACCCCACACGAGTCACGGAGTGGAGGGCGAGCCACCGCCGAAGCTCCGAGAGCGCGTCCTGCTGGGCCGCGTCGAGAGCGTCGGAGACCTCCGGGTGCAGCGCGGCCGCGATCGACAGCGACTTGGGCGTGTTGATGACCATTTCCATGAACCGGGGCGAGCCCCGCCGATCCGCCCCCGCTCGACGCGGCTTGCCCATCGACTCGCCGGTCAGCGGGTTTCTCCAGTCCACCCACCCCGCATACGCCACAGGGTCAAGGCTCAGCTCGGCAGTCACCGCGCCCGATCCGTCGAGCGCCGCGAACTGCGCGACGGTCGTCTCCGTGCCGAGGTAGTAGTCGTCGGCGCGGGAGCGGTCGGCCTCGACATAGCGCAGCGCATCGGCCCCGGTTCCCCGGAACGGGATCACACCGCCACGCATCTCGACCACCACCCTGCATCTGCCTCACTGGGCATCTAGCGTATCAGCAACTACGGCACTTAGGATACGTTCATTCTCTGAGAAAGGGGCGAGAACTTGAGGGGTCAGGAGTGGGCTGTGGGGCGCGGAGGCGTGGTGCGCGGGCGTGCTCGGGCAGAGGGCGAGTCGCGGTGCTGGCGTCGAGGTGGAGGGATGCGGCGGAGGTCTTCGCAGGGTCGGTGGCGACGGTGCCGGGTTCCTGGGGGCGAGGTCAGAGTCCACATGTAGGGGGTTCCCGATCCGGGGCCTGTGCAGAGGGCTCACGGGCGGGATGGTGCCGAGCGAACAGCAGGTCACTCACCCCCGCGCCGCTCGTTACTGCTGTCCGTCGCGCAGGGCGCGGTCCTCGTCCTGCCAGGCCTCGTTCTGCGCGATCAGCCCGGCCCGGTCGTCGGGATCGAGTGCCTGCACCTGTCGCATGACCAGCCGCTCGCGGGCTGCCCAGTGCTCTCGCTCGGCGTCGTCGGTCGCATCCCGCTGACGGTTCAGGAAGAGCGAGGTCAGCAGTGAGGCGGTGTGGCGGGCGATGTCGTAGAGCATCACGTCCGAGACGTGCGTGAAGTCCGGCCGCGCCCGCGCTGCCGGAGTCTCGGCGGTCGGCGTCGTGTCACTCATCGCTCGCTCCTCTCGTCTTATCCGGCGCGGCCTCTCCTGCCGGGTGGGAGGAGTCCTTTGCGGCGGGCGCGGGCGACCCAGCCCTGCGCGGTCGAGAGCGGCACGCGGCTGATCTCCGCCATGCGTGCGGTCGGGTTCGGTTCGCCGTCGTCCACGAGGCGGGTGTGCTGGAGCGCGACGACCTCGTAGAAGTCCGGGGTGCGCTTCGGGTTCCCGAGCGGCTGCAACACGTCCTCGGCGCGCAGGACGCGACCCGAGGGCATGGTCATGGTGCCGCCCTCGAATCGGCTGGCTCCGGTGACGGCGAACTGGCGGCGGTTGATCGCCGCCTCGATCCGCGACGTGGGCAGGTTGCGCAGCATCGGGCTCGCCACCGGGTCGCCCGCCCACTCCGGCAGGTACACGATCCCGGTGATCCGCACCTCACCCTTGGGCTCCTCACCCATCACGTACTGACGTTGCAGCCGCAGCAGCACCCGCGTGGATGACTCGACGTGCTGGATCAGGAACCAGCGCCCGGAGTCGATGTTGTTGTGGTGGCCGGACTGGAGCCTGCGATCCAGCCCCGGCGCGGGATCGACCCACCGCTCATACTTGAGCGCCGCGTCAATCGCGGGGCTGTCGTGGTCGGGGTCGATAGGCGTCGGGTCGGGCATCTGCCAGCCCGCAGGCAAGTCCTCCGGCACCAGCAGCGGCACGCTCTCCAACTCCTCAACCATGCCACCAAGCCTACCTCACCTCATGCAATGGCCGCTACGCCATATGTGTGCTACCCTGAACTCACGTATCTGCCACGACGCGAGATAGAGATGAGTGACCGGCCCCGACACACGAACGCTGAGCGACCGCGACGCGCGGCGCAGGGCAGGGGTGCGCGCGGAACGGGCACAGGCAACGACGACCCTCAGTTGCGACTGCGGGTCGTGCGGCGGACGGAACCGGACATGCGCAAGCTGGTGGAGTGGGTGCTGAACATCACCCAGGCCCGCTACGACGCACACCTCGCCGGGGAACCCGACCCCTACGACCTCCCGACACCCGACGGGCTCGGCCCGGTGTCAGATGCACGAGGCAGGATGGAACCCGAGGCACTGCACCAACGAAGGAGCACAGCATGAGCACCACCACCGCTCCCGCCCACACTCTCGCCCCGTTCGGCGTGACCGACGACCACGCGGGCGACAAGCCGATGCTGCTGGCCGTCTCGTATCTGCGGGTGTCCACGCGGGAACAGGCCGAGCGCGGCGGCACCGACGAGGGCTTCTCCATCCCCGCCCAACGCGAAGCCAACGCTCGCAAGGCCGACGAACTCGGCGCACGGATTGTGCGTGAGTTCGTGGACGCGGGCGAGTCGGCACGGTCTGCGGATCGGGATGGGTTGCAGGAGATGTTGGCGTTCATCGCCGCGACCCGCGTCACGTTCTGCATCGTGCACAAGCTCGACCGGCTCGCCCGCAACCGCGCCGACGACGTTGCTATCCACCAAGCACTGCTGTCTGCCGGGGTCACCCTCGTCTCCGCCACCGAGTCCATCGACCAAACCCCGTCCGGGATGCTCGTCCACGGCATCATGTCCTCCATCGCGGAGTTCTACAGCCGCAACCTCGCCACCGAAGTGTCCAAGGGTTTGTCGCAGAAGATCGCGCAGGGTGGCACCCCGATGCGCGCCCCGATCGGCTACCTCAACGTCCGCAAGACGGACGACAACGGCAGGGAGGTGCGCACGGTCGAGGTCGATCCGGCACGTGCCCCGCTCATCCGTTGGGCATTCGAGCACTATGCCGAGGGCGAGACCTCCGTGACCGGGCTGCTGCGCGACCTCACCGCGCGCGGCCTCGTCACGGTGCCGACGCCGAAGCGCCCGTCGAAGCCGTTGGGGAAGAACACGCTCTACAAGCTGCTGACGAACCCGTACTACGCCGGGGTGATCCGGTACAAGCGAGCCCTGTATCCGGGTGCCCATGAGCCCATCGTGGAACCGGCCCTGTTCGACCGGGTGCAGTCACTGCTCAAGGCGCGGACGGCGAAGATGACGCGGCACGTCCAGCACGCCCACCACCTGAAAGGCTTGCTGCATTGCGGCACCTGCGGGTCACGGATGCTGCTCGACTTCGCCACCAACCCGCGCGGCACCACCTACGCCTACTTCGTCTGCTCCGGCCGCGCCGCCAAGAAGACGAGCTGCACCCGCCGTGCAGTGCCGGTCGCGGTCGCTGAACGCCTCGTCGCGGATTCCTACGCGAACATCACGATCAGCGACGCCACCTACCGCGACCTCGCCGCGAAAGTCGATGCGGCGTTCGACAAGCGCATGGCAGGCCGCGACCAAGAGATAGCCGATCTCATGGCCAACCGCGCCAAGCTCGAAGCCGAGAGTGACAAGCTGCTGGCCGCGCACTTCGCCGACGCCATCGACCTCCCCACCCTGAAACGGCATCAAGACCGCATCCGGGCGGGCCTCGCCGACGTGAACCAGCGCCTGGCCGAGCACGACGAACACCACACCGGCGGACGCGCTTTCCTGCACGACAGCCTGCGGCTGCTCACCGACGCGCACCATGCGTACGCGCGATCGGGAGATGCCGACCGGCGGCTGGCGAACCAGGCGTTCTACACGAGACTCGACATCACCGACGACGAGCAACTACGCCCGAGACTCGCGGAGCCATTCGCCACCATCATCCGCGAAGCACACGACAGCGGCAGCGACGAGGGAGAGGAACCCTTACAGGAACACGACGACTCTTCGCATGTCGCGTGTTCCCGTAAGACAATTTGGGTGGACCTCCGTAGCAGCTTCTCAAACCCCCGGAAGCCGCTCGGATCGCTGATTTCCCGCGTCCTACGGAGATCGCCGGGTCGTCGGCCGCACACTCAGCGTGCTCAGATCGCCGATGGGCGCGGTCCGGTGCGTGAGAATTCGCGTCAGTCTCAAACCCGTTTGAGCGTCTCCAATCGAGCCGAGCTGGTCGCCGGTTACGCCGCTGGTGTGCCCGTGCGCGAGCTGGCGACACGATTCAACGTGCACCGCGGCACCGTGCGGGAGATAGCTCGGGAGGCGGGCTTGGCGGCGCGTCGCCCGGAGTTGCCCGACGCGATCCGAGTGGACGCCGCTCAGCTCTATGCGGGTGGGATGACGCTCGCTCAGGTCGCCGCGCGACTCGGAGTAAGCCATGAGGCCGTGCGCTCGGCGGTGCTCGCGTGCGGCGGGACCATCCGTGTCGGCGGTCGTCGCCGGGTCGGCGCCTGAGTTCTTCACACCTCACCGGATACCTATCGCGTCCACCACGGCCCGCTCTTTTGCGTCGTCTGCTTCGCTGGGCGAGCTGGCGCGCTCGCGACGGGCGGTGACGGACTCGCGGACACGGGCGCGGATTAGGAGCACAGCGCTGACCGGCCCGATCCAGAGCATCTTGAGCATGTTCCAGATCGCCCACAGCACTGCGAGGTGGAGCCATCCGGGTGCGCCGTCCTCGATGAGTTGGACACAGACGTTCGCGATCAGGATGTACGGGACTGCGAGCAGCATCGCGGGGATACCCCACTTCAAGCCGCGTCGGTGAGTTCGGATCGCATCCAGCAGGATGTTGGTGGGCATGTAGCGCCGCAGGAAGTAGCGGGTGTGGACGCTGACGGTCCAGATCAGACGGATCATGGTCTTCCTCTCCATCGCACAGTTAATATGACGAGGCGGTGCGTTGAAGAGTGACCCGAGGGTCTGCCGCGAGCGGCGCATTACAGAGGAGAAATCCGCCTCGAGGCCAAGTCTACGCCTCGGGCCGGACGTGAAGGAAGGGACGGGCGAACTCGCACCGAGCCCAGGCCGATCGCCCGCTGCTGGGTCGCAACTATCGGTAGGAGCTGGGCGCCTTAGACCACTTGGCGCGAGCGCGTTCCATGACCTTGCGGGCGCCGCTGTGGTTCATCCTCCAGCGGGCGACAGCGAGGCTGACGTGGTAGGCATCCGCGGCCTCCTCGTCGGTGGCGTTCGCTCGGGCGAGCCGGAAGGCTCCGTCGTTGGGGATCAGCATCTCCCCCGAGAGCCAGTCGGCTTCGGCTTCTTGGTCGCCGCCCAGCCCACACTTCCTCTCGTCGGAAAGCGAAACGCCGAACTGGTGCTCCAGGACGACGTGGGCGAGTTCGTGGCACATGGTGGTGCGCCGACGAGTCAAGGGCTGAGCATCGTTCTCCAGGATGACCACCCCGCTGCCGTTCGGGATCAGCGCCCCGGATAGTGCGCTCCCGTCCGCTCGTAGGAAGTGGTCGCGCGCCACACCATCGAGGTCGCTGAGCTGGACGACGGGGATGCCGTACTCAGACGCGAAGGCATAGGGGTCGAACGGCGCGTGCGCGTCGAGGCCGATTTCGGTTCGTAGCTCCAACGCGAGGCGCTTCGCCTCGGTCTTGAATCCTCGACGCACGAGTCATCCCTGGGCCCGTGCACGTTCGATGGTCGCGCCGATCACCTGCTGCAGGTACTTGACGTCGGTTTCGCTGAGGTCCTTCCGGGCGCGCAGGAGCGGTGCGAGCTGGGCCATGAGGTCGGGTTCGCGAGTGTCGTCGGCGTCACGTTCTCCCTCGTGCTCGAAGAAGTCCTCGGCCGGGAGTCGGAGCCAGGCGATGATCGTGGCGAAGCCATCGGTGTCTGGCTTGAGGCCGTTGCCGAGCCGGGAGAGCAAGGAGGGGCTCACGCCGATCTCACCGGCCAGTGCTCGCCAGGAGAGTTGGCGCTCTTGACGCGCGGCGTCTAGGGCGGAGTACAGCGCGGCCGTGTTGATCGTGGTTTTGGCCATACCCCCAGTGTGTCACATCTGCGACAGTCCGTCGCCTCCGACACGGAGTGTGTTAGAATTGAAACGCAGCATCGAGTCTAGAACACCGAGGAGGTGAGGAGCATGGCAGGCAAGCGAGGGCGCAGCGCGGTCACGGGTCGGTTCGTGAAGCAGTCCACGGTGAAGCGTCACCCGAAGACCACGACCAACGAGACCACCGGCAAGCGCAGCAAGAAGAAGTAGGCAACGAGCCGCACCTGCTCGACGCAGCAATGTCGGTGGCAGTAACTACGGTGATCGAACGACGAACCAACCAGGAGAACGACTATGAGTGTGACGGACGCCTTCAAGACCTTTCAGGACGTCGTGAACGCTGACATCACACACGTCCGCGAAGCGCGCGCCCGGCGCGATCTCTTCAAGAGTGCCTTCGGCACCGAGGACGATGTGGAGGAAGTCATCGCGTCCGGATCGCTCGCGCGAGGGACGCACAAGGACCCGATCCATGACGTCGATGTGATCGTCGTCTTCGATCAGGACGATCATCCTGAGTGGGGAGCGCCGGGAGGTTCCGCCGCGGACGCTCTCGATCACACGCGCGAGCGTGTCAACGCGCTGCTCGGGGCGACGAACGGCACCTACGACCACGCCGTCCGACTGGCCCGGTGGCGCAACCATGCCGTCAAGTGCTTCCTAGATGACCCTGACGATCCTGACGCTTTCACGGTTGATGCCATGCCAGCACTTCGCCGCGATGGGCGGCTCCTCATTCCTGAAGCACTCTCGGAAGACTGGGTCGCTTGCGACCCCGAGTCCCTGATCGCCGAGGTCGCGGATAGGCACGCACAGTGGAACAAGTTCGCCGGCACTGTTCGGATGCTCAAGTGGTGGGCCGCCGAGCAAGACACCAAGATCAAGTCTCTCGTCATGGAGGTCCTCGCGCTCGACTTCCTGCCGACGGACGTCAACCAGCCCGCTGCGATCAAGCAGTTCTTCGTCAGCGCCTGCTACCACATTGAGGGTGGGAACGAAGTCGCCGATCCTGCTGGGCTCTGTGGACCGATTCAGCCTGACATCGACTACTGCGAGTTCGCCGATTCCCTTGGATCTGCACGAGATAACGCGATCAAGGCCTTCCAGGCACAGGCGAACAACGACACTGCCGCTGCGATTAAGCACTGGGGTGAGGTGTTTGGGGACGACTTCCCGAAGCCTCCCGCCTCCACTGGCAACCCGGCGCCTGCGGTCGTACCAGCGGCGCCCCGACCGGTGAAGGACACTCCGCAGGGATGACTCGCGCAACAGGGCCGGATCGCGGCGCGGGCACCGCGGCGCTCAACCCCGTGCTCTGGACTGAACGTGAACCTGTGCGACTGGCGCGCGACCAAGATGAAGTCCAGGCTTTCGCGCCGTTGCTCGAATACCAGAGTCCAGCAGACGACGGCTTGCCGCACGGCGGATGGATCGGCGTGCTCCCCCGCTGGCCGTTCGAGCGGCCGCAGCCCAATGCTCTCGACGAGCTGCTCGGGGACCAGGAACTGCGGGTGCTCGTCGCCTACTCCGCGGCGCACCCGATGGTGCCGCCGACCATCTACTCCCTCGATCCGGAGCCGTCGATCTGGGAACAGACACAGTCCGCATGGCACGTAGCCCCAGGAGGATCGCTCTGTCTGCTCCAGAGCGATGGCGGCTGGCAGCCCGAAGCCAGCCTCACCGAGCTTCTGGCGAAGGCATCGGGGTGGCGAATCGAGTACGCCCTCATGAAGGCTGGAGTCATCAATGAGATGTCGGTCCATGGCATCGTCTCTGACCCCTCACACGACCACCTGATTGACCGAGCGATTCAGCGAGCAGCTCCAACACCGGACCCGACCGAGGCGGGAGACACAGATGTCTCCCCATAACCCCTACATCGTGATGCCCAGAGACGCGGTCACCAAGATCGCAGGCTCCGACCTGTCGGGCGGATCGCTGGTGCTCCGCCGCGTTCCCGCGGACGATATGTATGTCGTCCAGACCGTGGAAACCGGCAAAGACATCCGTCTTCCAGCCGAAGTCCCACGCGAGTACGCCGCGCTTCGTTCAGGCGACCCTCACCATGCCGCTCAGTGGATCAGGGTGGCACCGAACGACGCCCATCTTCACCATCTCTTCTTGTCCAGACGCCCCGATATCTCCATAGGGTTCAAAGAATTCAGGGAGCTGGTGCCGGGCGTTGGCGATCCCGGCAACCACCTTGGCGTGGTCGTCACTCACGACCCCGATCTTCCACCGGAGCTGGTGGAGGCGGGTGCCTCGGAGTTTGCGGGATGGGCTGTCCGGCGCAGCGGTGTGGAACCTCTCGCTATCGAGATAGAGCCAGAAGTTGTTGGGCTGGCACAGTTGGCTGGCAAGTGGCCGATCGAGCAGCTCGCCGCCAACAGCGTCATGGTCGTGGGCTGCGGCAGCATCGGCAGCGCCGCAGCAGAAGCGCTCGCAGGATATGGAGTCGGACGTGTGGAACTGGTCGACCCGGACCGATTCCTCTGGCACAACATGCTCCGCCACACTCTCGGCGCCGAAAGCGTCGGGCGGTTCAAGGTGGCGGCCATGAAAGATCACCTCGCCCAGCACTGGCCGCAACAGACAGTGCTTGCCCACCGACGCGACGTGGTTGCCGAGGCGCACTACATCCGGCCTATCGTCGACCGCGTCGATCTGGTGCTCTGTGCCGCAGACGGTATTGCTCCCAGGCGTGTCGTCAGCCACCTCTCCAGGCGCGCACGGAGGCCGGCGATCTTGGCGTGCGTGCTCGACAATGGCTCGATCGGAGAAGTCATCAGGCTGCGACCAACACCCCGGTTCGGATGTCTCCTCTGTCTACGGCAGCAGCTTGCAGATCAGGGAGCGATGGACGCTGAGGCGGATCAGGAGTTGGATTACGGCACCGGGCGCGTCCACCAGCCAATGACGGCTGTGCCGCCTGATCTCCGATACATCGGCACGTTCGCCGCAAAAGTAGCGATCGCGACACTGCTGGAATCGCTTCACGGTGACCACACCCAGCAGGTTCCCGGCGAACACGCCATCATCGGTCTTCGACCAGCAGGTGACCTCGCAGCCCCTTTCGACCTCAGCCAAGCCGGCGATGTTCGGTGGTCGTCCATTCCCAGACCTCGTGCATCGTGCCCGACCTGCTCGCCAGGATGACAGGTCGAAGAGAGGTGCCTCCGGTGACGATCACTGACGTCGCACTCAGCACGATCGCGCGCGAGGCGTTGCGGTCCGTCGATGGACTCGAAACTGGCGGCATCCTGCTCGGGAACGACGCGACTGATGGGATCGACATCCGACACGCCGGCGGACCTGGACCCAATGCCACCCGCGGCGAACGCACCTTTATGCGAGACCTCGACCATGCCCGGCGTCTCGCGGACTACGCCTGGTCGGAGGACCGTAGCCAGTGGATAGGCGAATGGCACACCCACCCGACCGGAGGACTCTCCCCGAGCGAGGTTGATCTCCACTCCTACATGCGCCATCTGCACGACCCCGAACTGGGGTTCGACAAGTTCGTCGCGATCATCGCTGGATTCGATTCATCGACACGAGTGGTCGTTGCAATTTGGCTCGTAGAACGGGACCGCATCTTGGCAGTGTCACCCGAGAGGCTTCCTACGGCGCCTGCTGTAAACAGCCCGCACGCCAGTGACGCGGTGAGGCACGCCACCTTCGTAACTGAAGAACACAAGGAGACGCCATGACATCCGATTCCGCCGCCCCTGACCCAGCAGACCCTGTCTTCATCTCGTACCGCCAGAAGGACGGTACTGGTGTTGCTACGGAGCTCGCCTGGCTCCTCCGGGCCGCCGGCATCCCTGTCTGGCGGGACCGAGACGATCTGCCGCCAGGCGACACCGAGGCCCGACTCAAGCAAGCGATAGCGGCCGGCATCTCCGGCGGCGTTCTCGTGACGACACCGGACGTGGTGAACAGCAGAGTCGTGAAGACGTTGGAAGCACCTCAACTCCTTGAGCTACACCGCGACCACGAAGTGTTTGCACTTGGCATCATCAACTCGGTGAAGACAGACGACGGCGGAACAGATTACGACGCTCCCGACCGGCTCCTAGAGATTCGTCCCGGCACCTTGAGCGGTGTAGATCAGCAATCCGCCGAGCGCGATGGTCTGCTGGCATTGATCCGCAGTTTGGTCTGGCACCGGATCGCGTCTCTTCGCAAGCGAATCGAGACAACCGACCAGACGTTCCACCTGAGCCTCCAGACCAGGAACACGCCACAGGTCTATGACCGAACCGGTGACGAACTGGACATCCGGCTCATGCCCTCCGATCACGAACGGCTTCCGAGCGCCGATGGGCTCCGAGACCTCAAGGACACCATCGGTCTCCTCCCCGATGCCGTGACCCGTTCCGGGGCACATCGCCTACGTGTTGCTGGAGGGGCTCATCTCTCCGTGGCCTTCGCGGTCGGGGCGGCCTTGCCTTCGTCTCGAATCGGACACATGGACGTGATCGACCAACAGGGCGCCACCTGGTCGAGCGATGGCGAAGCGCGGTTCATCACGCAAACGCAAGTGCAAATCGCAGATCAAGGCGGCGAGCCATCGGCGATCACGGCCGGCCGTCCCTCCGTAGCCGTGTATGTCGATCTCCTGCCCCAACGCAGCGACACCGCCTTCACCCGCTATATCGAAGACCATAGGCCGTTTCTCGCGGCCTGGCGTCATCTCACAAGTGCGAGCGGCACGCTCCTCGACCCCACTGATGCAGGCCTGATCGCCGCCGACGTCGCCGCGCACATCCGTGCCCTGTCGAACGACAACTCCAACGCCGAGGTGCACCTCCTGCTGCGGTGCCCGTTCCCACTTGCGCTTCTCATCGGGCGATTGACCAACACCCTGCGTGTAGTAGTCCATGAATGGGACGACTCCGACCCCATCGACGGTGAAGACTACCGCGCAAGGTACGTGCCCACCATGCGTTTACGTACGTCTGCAAGATCAGGTGTCATCGAAGATGTGCTCCTCCCGGATGCGTCTTGACTGCGCCAACCGACCTCGCGGTCGCCCGTAACACCATGTTGAGCGTCACTCTCGCGTGGAGGATTCGCTCGACGTCTAGACAACGGCGCTCCGAAGGACACGGACGTCTATGAGCTTCTCGCGCGATCCGGGCTTGCCCTACTCGGCATTCACTCAAGCGTGCCGCGCCTTCAAACCCAGCGAGCTGATCCCGGCGATCGCGCAGGCCTCGGCCTCGCTCGGCGAACCGCCGTATCCAGACCTGACTTGCACAGGTGAGCGCGGTTCACAGCCATTCTGAGGGTATTAGGGCTGGTCAGCGCGTTTCCGATCGCGAAAGTGGGTCACTAATGTGGCGGTAGGATCGGGCGATGGCCCCGTTCTTGAGGAAGGTGAAGACAGCCTCCGGTGCGACGGCGGTCCAGGTCGTGGCCAAGGAGGGTCGCCGTAACCGGGTCCTGGAGCACCTCGGCTCCGCGCATTCCGAGGCGGAGCTCGCAGCGTTGATGCATCTGGGCCGCGAACGCCTGCATGCGGGGCAGGAAGCGCTTGATCTTGACCTGACCAGTACTACTGCGCCTGCTGCGGGTGTGCTGACCATGCAAGATCGGCGCAGCCGATACCTCGTGGAGGTCCTCGAGGCGGCGTGGCACCGGCTCGGTTTCGAGGTCGTCGATGATGAGGCGTTCTTCCAGCTCGTCGCCGCGCGGCTGATCGAGCCGACCTCGATGAGCGATTCCCGCCGAGTCCTTCGCGAGGTCGGGATCAACCCCGTTCACCGCAACACCTTCCACGCCGCCCTGCGACGCTGCGGGCAGCGGGAGTACCGCGACCAGATCGCGAAGAAATGCTTCGAACACGTCTGGACCAGCGGTGATGTTTCGCTGGTGCTCTACGACGTCACCACTCTCTACTTCGAGGCGCCGAAGGAGGACGAGCTGCGCAAGGTCGGTTTCTCGAAAGAGCGCCGCGTGGATCCGCAGATCGTGGTCGGACTGCTCGTGGACCGGACCGGGTTCCCACTCGAGATCGGCTGCTACGAGGGCAACAAGGCCGAGACGAAAACGATCGTGCCGATCATCAAGCAATTCCAGGCCCGTCACGGACTGGCCGACATGGTCGTCGTCGCCGACGCCGGGATGCTCTCGATGGAGAACCTGAATGCGATCGATGAGGCCGGGCTGCGGTTCATCGTCGGCTCGAGACCGAAGAAAGCACCCGGTGACCTGGCTAATCATTTCCACTGGCACGGAGACGCGTTCACCGACGGGCAGCTGATCGACACCGTCACCCCGCGCCACGGCAACACGCAAACCGAGACGAAGCGGCGCCGGCGAGAGCCGGTCTGGGACGCGGATGAGCATCCCGGGCATTGGCGGGCGATCTGGGCCTACTCCCGCAAGCGGGCCGTGCACGATGACTACACCCTGACACAGCAGGAGAACCGCGCCAGAGCCGTGATCGCCGGCGACGCGAACGTGAAGGGGACCCGGTTCGTCAAGACCACCGCCGCTGGCCGCATCCTCGACGAAGCCTCTCTCGAGAGGGCCCGGTCCCTCGCAGGATTGAAGGGTTACGTCACCAACATCGAAGCAACCGTCATGCCCGCGGCGGAGGTGCTCTCCAGCTACCACGACCTCTGGCACGTCGAACAGTCGTTCCGAATGAGCAAGACAGACCTGCAGGCCAGGCCAATGTTCCACCACCAACGCGACGCGATCGAAGCCCACCTCACGATCGTGTTCACCGCGCTAGCGATCGCCCGCTACCTCCAGGACAAGACCGGCTACAGCATCCGCAAGATCATCCGGGCCCTGAGGCCGCTGCTCGAGGTCCAGATCAACATCAGCGGACACCTCCACACCGCCGTCGACCCCCTCACCGACGACGCCCGCCACATCCTCAAAGCCCTCGAGACCCCGGACGCCGTGGGTCACTAAACCTGTGCAAGTCAGGCCAGATGCTGTGAAACATCGGATGCCGCCGTGGGGATTGGCTGCGGCCGCGCGAGATTCGCTTCTCTACGGCAATGAGTATCGCTCAAAGGCCGTCGATGAGAAGGCGCTGCGGAAGCTGATGCACAAGTTCCAGATCGCGATGGACATCGACGATGCTGATGTGGGGTCCGAGGACTTCCTCGTCAAACTGATGACTCGGGTCACGTACGAGCAGTTCCCCTACCAGGAGTCGATGTTCGAGGAACTTGCTCGCTCCCACGCCTGGATGGTCGAGGGTCTGCCCGACGTCGAGACCCGAGTGATCACGGAGGACTCGCTGGCGGCCATGCTCGACGGAATTCCGTTCCGCGAGGCGATCGGCGCGACGTTCTTCCTCCAAGTGGGTGCCTTCCAGAACGGTGGAGCATACAAGCCTGGCTGGCTGGATCAGCCAAACTTCACTGAAGTGCTGAAGCTCTATCCGCGGACGAACATAGAGAAGATCGCCTCTCGACTCACCACGACACCCGCAGCCTTTCGGACTGCTTTCAACGACCACTCGGTCGGAACAGCCACAGCGGCCCGATTCGATTACAACCCGTTGATGGCGACGCCGTTCGTGGACATGGGCGACGGGGAGCCTGTTGCTCCAGCGACGCGTCTGATCATGCGGACGGTCACGCCGGGAGGCTTGTACTACGCCGGGATGACCAAGCACGGCAAGGCTTTCGCGGATGATCTCGGAGGCCTGTTCGAGCACTACATTGGTCGACAACTCAACCTGATCGAAGACGCGGAGGTCGAACCCGAGATTGTCTTCGGCAAGGGTGGCGGTCACAAGAGCGTTGACTGGTTTGTGATCCTGCCCAATCTGGTCATCTTAGTGGAGGTCAAGTCTCGCCGCCTCGCCCCGGCAGCACGGGCCGGCGATGCGACGCTGATGAACTCGCTCAGCGAGACCCTGGGCGGCGCACGGAAGCAGTTGACCCGGACTGTCAGCCATCTTGCTGACAGTCACCCGGCGTTCACGCACATCCCAACGGACCGCCCCATGTTGGGGTTGATCGTCACGGCGGAGCCGTTCTATACCGGGGCCGCGTACCTTCTCGACCATGACGTTGCGGTCATCCCCGGCGGGAGGCTCCCAGATGTTCCTGTAGCCGCGGCGAGCGCGCGTGAAGTCGAGTGGCTCGTGACGCACGGCAAAGACGTTGAGCCGCTGCTCCTCGCAGAGATAGCGAAGAGTGCAGGAGGTGTCGTCAGCCTGCGTGACATCGGTAAGAACGCTGATACCGAGAATCCGATTCTGCTGAACGCTTGGAATGCGTATCCCTGGCCGACCGGCGAAGGTGATGGCGATGGCGATGGCGAATCATCAGCGACGCCGTTCGGCAACGGCTGACCCTCACAATCGAATCAAGTCGACTGCAAGCTTCGGAAGTGCCGAATTGCGCCACACTTACAACGAGCGCTCGATGTCCTCGCGTCCCGGTGAATGCTGCGGTACATCGCTCGCTTGGATGATGAAGCCACGTGCTCGATCGAAAGCAGTTCGTGCACGGGCGGCGTCAATGCTCTGCGCCGTGGACTGCGGCGGCGGTCCCAGAGGTCGGGCATCCGTGACGCCGTATCTGTCGCGGTAGGCCGCAACGGTGCGCCCGTAACGTCGCCACGCAGCGGCTTGGCGCTGATCGCGGGGTGGCTCGCCAAGATGCTGCACCCACGCTTCGCCGGTCTCGCGTGCGGTGTCGAGCACGGCATCAGCGCGAGCTTCGATCATCTCGCGCCGCTCATCGAGGGCCTGCCGCATATCGTCGGTCATCGGGCCGTCCGCAGCCGGGATCAGTCCGGCGATCAGCCGCGGCGTCTTGCGAGCACGACCCGAGCCCGCCGGGCGGGCGGTGGCGCGCGCAACGCGGTAGTGCAGCACGGAGGCGATGTCGTCGGCGTCGGTGAATCCGCGCGCGGCGACCAGGCGCGGAAACAGGGTGTCGACGTTGTGGTGGTTGGCCTCGGCGCGGCGCAGTTCGGCGGTGAGTGCGCCGAACGCCTCGGACTCGATCGCGGTGTCGGCTTGTTCGGCGGTGAGGCCGGAGGATCGGATGAGGGTGGCCCAGCGGTCTCGTTGGGCTGCGGCGGCGATGGTCTCGTACTCGGCGGCGAGCTGGGCGATCGACCCCCAGTTCTCCTGTTCGGCAGTGATGGTCTGGTGCGCGGACAACTCAGCACCCACATGCTGGAGCACCCCGAACAACACCGACCGGCCGGTGGCGTCGGGATTCTCGCCGGGATGCGGCTGGGCGTGCTCGTCGGCCCGGTCGAGCATCACGTAGGCGTGGTTGGAATGCTTGCCGCGGGTCATCGCGACGTAGAAGTTCTCCCTCGTCGTGGTCGGCTCCACCAGCACATGCGCGGTATCGACAGTGACGCCTTGCGCCCTGTGGGCGGTGACCGCGTATCCCAGATCGACGTGATCGGCCACGTAGGAGGCGGGGAGGGCAATTGAGCCGCCGAACCGGTGGCCGGTCTTGCGGATCGTGACCGAGCCGTCGTCGCGGACGCCGGTGATGGTCCAGGTGTCACCGTTGCGCACCCACGTCTTCCCGTTGCGGAGGCGGCGGTCGTTGCGGCGGGTGATGATCGTGTCCCCGACCCCAGCAGTGGTGCCGTCGTTAAGCTCGACCTCCCGACCAGGTGTCAACGTGCCGTCGAGAATCAGATCGGCACGAGCGCGCTGGTTGAGGGCGCTCACGTGGTCGCGGGTCTCGGCGACCAGCACCGACACCAAGCCTTGGTTCCGGTCGGCGCGCCAGGCGGTGTAGGCGGCGTCGGTCATCGCCTCGGCGTCGCCGTCGTGGATGCGGTCGTGGGCGAGGTAGGTGTCAATCACCTGCGTGCGACCGTGGCGCAGTGCCAGGGAGGCGATCTTCTCCCACTCGTTGGTGAACCGGTGCACGTCGACCAGCTCGGGCGCATCGTCCCGGTCACCCACGAGGAGCCCGAACGCGCCACCGGCGTCCACCGACTGGAGCTGGGCGAAGTCGCCCACCAGCAACACCTTCGCCCCGGCCCGCTCGGCCAGGTGCGTGATCCGCTCCAACGAGAGCGTGCCGGCCAGAGAGGCTTCATCGATGATGACAAGCTGACCCGCCTGGAAGTCGGTGCCGTGGACGAGGTGGTTCTGCCACCACTTCGCCGTGTTCTCCGTCGCGATTCCCAAGTCCTCGGCGAGGACCTGCGCGGCCACCGCGGACGGTGCCAGCCCGACCACGGACCCGGCACCGTGCGCCTTCTCCCACGCCCGCCGCAACGCCGACATCGCCGTCGTCTTCCCGGCGCCGGCCGGGCCGACCAGCACGTCGAGCAAGCGCCCGGAGACCGCGATGCGTGTCAGCGCCTCCGCCTGGTCGGCACCGAGCATCCGTCCCTGACGGTCGGGCTTGGTGGTGATCTTCTCGACCGTCGCCACCGACACGGTCGGCGCGGTCAGGGTGCGGGTGCGGTCGAGCAGCCGGTCCTCGGCCGCGAGGAGTTCCTCGGAGGAGAACACGGTCGAGTGCTTCGGCCGGAACACGCTGGTGCCGTCCACGCGGCGGAACACGGCTGGGCTGGTCGCCAGGTCCGGCGGTGTCAGCCGCAACGACACAGCTTCGGCGGCGTCGGCGACCATCGCGACGATCGCCTCCCGGTCCTGCATGGACGCGAAGCGCCACCCCATAGTCTGCCGGGACGCCTCGGCCATCAGGTTCCACCGCCGCCACGTCGAGCGCTTCTCACCCACCACGCCGACCACGCTCCGGCCGAGATCGGCGACCACGTCCAAAGGCACGTCGTCAGCGCGCAACAGCAACGGCTTGTCGTTGTCTGTCACCTCACGCGCCCAGGCCGTCGCGTCGGTTCCGAGCACTCCGGCGGCGCGGGTGCGCCACTCGGTGGTGAGGTCGGCAAGCGACCGGACCTTCTTCTCCGGACGCGTGGCGAGGGTGGCTTGGGCGCGGAGCTTGATGATCGTCGCCGTCGAGGGCTGGCGGCCGTGCCGGGCGACGTAGTCGGCGATCAGTCGGTCCTTCTCCACCTCGATGTGCCGCGCTCGGGTGGAGAACTCGGCTACCAGCTCCTCCGGCACGCTGCTGATCGCCCAGGCGGGATTGCGGTCCCGGCCCATGTCGCGAGCCTCCCATTCGACGCCGAAGCTGCGGGTCATGTGGTCGGCGAACACCGCCTCGTGCAGCTCCGACAGGGCGACCACCGCGGCGTGCATCGGCCGCCCATCCAAGCTCCGCCACTTCCCGTCCAGCACGGTCTGCACCTTGTTGCTGATCACGACATGGGTGTGCAGATGAGGATCACCCGAGCGGGAGTCGAAGTGATCGAACGCCGTCGCCACCAAGCCGGCGACATCGACCTGCGCAACGGCCCCGTCGCCCGCGGTTGCACCGGTGCGGGTGGCCGCAACCTCCCGCTCCATGAACGCAACCACCTCCGCAACCGCCCGATGATGCGCCTCCCCGATCAACGCCTGGGTGCCGGCGTCGGCCACCGCCCACAACGCCGAGGCCGACTTCGGGACCGAGAACGTGAAGTCGAACCCCGCCACCGCACGACGCTTCCCACGCTCGGCCTCCTCGGCCTCGATCCGCGCGACCGCCTCACCTTTCGCGCCCGGACTCAGCGATGGGTCGAGATCGGCGATCCGCGCCTCGACCCGCTCCGGAACCGACTTGTAGACCGGGAACGCGAGGCCGAGCGGGTCGCCGGTGATCGGATCACGGCCCATCCCCATCACGAGCTGAAGCTGGGCCTCCGACACCCGATCACCGACCGCGAGCTGACCCTTGCCGAGCGCGGCGACCCCAGAGCCGAGCCACTGCCCCGGTGGGGTACCTTCCTCCGCGTAGTACCGCGTCAACGGCGTCGAAAGCGACCGATCACCGTCCGCTGCCGCAACGGAGCGCAGCAGGTATTTGTACCCGTCCCCAGCACTCATCACCCGCATCGACACCGTCATGGTGACAAGGTGCGAGCTCCAGTTCACGGCAGCGGGCGGCCGACAGTTCACAGCGGAGGCGGGCGCGCGCGGCGACACCACGAGTGCCGCCGTGATCCCGTGGGCGCCCTGATTCGCAGAGGCGCTCTTTCACACCGCCGTGAGGCGGTGAGGCTAGCAAGTGGTGTTCATGGCGTCTGTCCTCGGGCTGATGGCACCAGTAACTCCGTCAACGACCGGCTCCGAGAGGGCGGCCATGAGCCGTCTGGTGTCATCCATGCCCGCCAGCAACCACAGCACTTTCGCTCGGGGACGCCGACCTCGACCCTCGTAGCGAGGCCGTCGAGGATATGCCCGTTCTCGTCGCGCACATCAGCGGCCGCGTGAAAGCTAGAGTCCGCATCCATAGACGTGGCCGCTCGGTCGCTTGGCGGCGGAGTTGGCGGTGAAGTCTCCGGACTGACGGCTGGGGTCGCTCCGGTGCAGGTCGGTTATCGGGCGAGCCGATGAAATCCCCCTCCGCCGGGCAGCGAGGCTCGCGCTGACATGCGGCGCGATTGCGAACCCCGCGCCGACTAAGCAGAGGAGACCACCAAGAGCCGCCAGGGGCGGAGGAGTTTCGCCGAGGACCACCCACGACATGACGACGACGAGCGCGGGCACGACGAGCGACGAGGTGCTCAGCACTCCCGCCGGGGTGTGAGTCAGCGCGTATCCCCAGAGAACGAAGGCGATCGCGGTGGGGAAAACGCCGAGGTACACGATGACGAGGACCGCCCCGAGCGGTGCCTCGGCTACCTGTCGGCCAAGCTCCGGGGCAAATGGCACGCACGCCAGGGCGGCGAACATGATCCCGATCACCGTCATCGTGTTCGAGTCGATGACGCGAAGAATCCGCTTCTGAGCGAGGACTGCACCGGCGTAGATCAGCGCGGCGACCACAGCCAGAACAACACCGATGATGGAGATCCTGCCGGTCGAGGTGGCGGCGGTGATGAGAGCGATGCCACCGAGTGCGACCGCAATGCCGCATAACAGACGCACGTTCAGGCCCTCACCGAAGAACAGGCCGGAGACCACCGCGACGATGAGAGGTGCAAGGTTCACCAGCATCGCGGCCGTCGCAGCGTCGAGGTCGCGTTCGGCAGCATTAAGGACGACCGTGTAGACCGCGAACCACAGAAGTCCCCATAGGCACACCGTGCACCAGGTCCGCCACGAGCGCGGCAGGCGGATCCGGGCGACGAAGGCGAACGCGAGCATGACGGCGGCGGCTGCGCTCATGCGCAACAGCGCCATCGGCCCCGGCTCAAAGTGCTCGGCGCCGGCACGGATGACGACGAATGACGAGGCCCAGAACAGCATGGTGAGTCCGCAGGCGAACCAGGGCAGCCAGCCTGGCGCGGTAGCGAGCGAGGACGAGAGGCGCGCGGAGATGTGGCTCATAGCTCTCAGCTTGGCCTCCGCGTGGATGAAAGAGAAGCGCACGTTTGAGCACAACTGTGCAGGAATTGCGTACGCTCGGGACATGCGCGATCTCCGTCAGCTTCAGTCCTTCCGTTCGACAGCGCTGTGCGGGTCGGTCCGCGCGGCCGCGGAGCGGCTGGGCTATACGCCCTCGGCCGTGAGCGCCCAGATCCGAGCCCTGGAACGCGACATCGGCTTCGATCTGTTCGTTCGCGGCGGGCGCAGACTGATCGTCAGCGAGGCCGGGTCCGAACTGGTGGCAGCGATCGACGAAGTTTTCGGCGCCGTCGCCGTGCTGGACGAGCGAATCGCCGATCTGGCTGCAGCGCGGTTGGGTTGCTTGACGATCGGCTACTTCTCCTCCGCTGGCGCCCGGTGGCTACCGGATCTCGTGGCATACCTCGAAAACACCCATCCGGCCTCCGGAGTGCGCCTCGAACTCACCGACGGCCACGTGAAGCCAGCAGGCTTCGAGGTGCAACTTGTCGTGACAGCGGAACGCGAACTCGCGACGCCCTCCGGGATGAGCAGTCGGATTCTGCTCGCGGACGACTATGTGGCCGCCGTTCCGACCGGCCACGAGTGCACTCGGCTCTCCGCGGTTTCCCTGGCGCAGTTGCGCGCTCTGCCATGGATCGACAACGAACTGCGCGACAGTAGCTGCAGACAGATGCTGATCGACGCCTGCCGGTCTGCCGGCGTTGAACCGGTGTTCCGGCATCAGGCACACGACTACGCCACAGCGCTCGACATGGTCGACCGGGGACTTGGCGCCACGGTCCTGCCGCGGCTGGGACTCCGCGGAACTCGGGAGCACGTCTCGGTAATCGAAATCCTCACCCCGCGCCCGGTCCGGTTCATCCACGTCGTCTACGTCAACAACGGACCGCTCGCGGCGATGGCCGCCGATGCCGTCCGCGCTCTCGGAGATCTCATCACCCCCGGCTGAGGCACGTTCTCCCCTGAGCTTCCAGAATTCACATTGCTGAGCCGTCTTCCATCGCATGGCCACCACCAACGTAAGCATTCGCCCGGCCAGCACCTACCTGCGCCCTGCTCGGGTTACGAGTTGAGGCTGCAGCACCAGCACCAAGTCCGGGTAAGGTTCCAGCGATCAGGACGCAGCTACGTCTGCTCCCCTACGGGGTACCTTCCTCCGCGCAATACCGCGTCAACGGAGTGGAGAGCGAGCGGTCGCCATCCGCGGCGACCACGCTACGAAGCAGATACTTGTGGCCGTCGCCGGCGCTCATCACCCGCATCGAGACCGTCATGCACGTCAGGTGCGCACTGCGCCGGTAGCCTCACGATCGTTATGCAGCGGGGCGGCGGTGGCTGGCCGCTACAGGGTCGTGCCCGTGAGCGGGCAGCTTTGCTGGCCGCCTATGGGAAGATGCGAATGTCCTGTGGACGGTCCTTCGTGGACGAGGCGTCGGTACCGACTCGGGGTGACGCCGACGGCCTCGCGGAACACCCGGGCGGCATGTCCACGGCTGTGCCATCCCACTTCACGCATCGCGGCCTCGATGGGGAGGTCGGTCTGTCGCAGGAGTCGCGTCAGGTTCTCCACCCGGATTGTTGCGAGGCAGCCCAGGGGTGTCTTGCCGTAGGTCTGGACGAATACTCGGCCGAGCTGGGACGGCGAGAGATGCACGGCTGCGGCAAGCTCGCGCAGGGTCCATCGCTTGGCTGGTGCGTCACGTAGCAGGTCGATCACGGTGCGGACCTCCTCCCGCAGCGGCGCAAGTTGTCGGATCTCCGGCGCGCCACGGCGTGTAGTGCCGCGCTGAATCGAAGGTGGTGGTGTCGGCGTCGTTGTCACGTAGGGAGCGATGACGTCGAGAACGGCGAACAGCAGCGCTTGGGCGCGGTAGAAGCGTTCCGGGGCGGGGCGGTCGAGACTGAGGGTGGTCAGCTCATCGAGCCAGGGCATGATCATTCCTAGCCGTTGTTTGCCGAGCCGGAGGATCTGAGCGGGTGGGCAGAACAGCTTTGCGAGGATGTCCTGCGCGGCCCAGCGATCTGTCAGGAGGTGGGCGTACTGCCAGAACACCTGGTCGGCGACGTAGTCGCGGTCGAGGTAGATCGTCGTGACGGTGACCGCGTGCTCGGGCTCGCTCCCGCATAGCGTGCTCGCACTGAGCAGGATGACGTCGCCGGCGCTCACCGGCTTCTCACCGAACTCGCTCAGCAGGATCGCCGAGCCTGACCGGACCGCGATGAGCTTCACCCTGTCGTAAGCCACCGGTGTGATCGGGGCATGGATCGTCGTGGTCCTGACGACAATCGGAGTGAGTGCCCCACCAGCAACCGTCACGGCGTGGTGCGGCGCCAGGCCGGCTCGTGCGACATTCTTCACTAGGCGGTGTGGACGGCCTGTTTACGGCGATGATCGGCGACCATCAGGCCCGGGGCGGAACATGTCGAAGCGGTGGTGTTCGTCGAGTGTGAAGTAGGTGCCTGGCCCGCCGCCGCGCAGGACCGGGTCGGCCAGCGCGGTCTGGTAGATGCCCTCGGCCAGCAGGCCGCGGTCAATATGCACGCCCACCACCTCACCGAAGACCACGCGGGTGTCGGTGAGGGTCCCGGTGGCGGTGTGGAGGGTGACGATTTGTGTGGCGCGGCATTCGAACACCGCTTGGGATTCGGCGACGTGCGGGGTGTCGATGATGCGCGACGGCGCGGGGGTCAGGCCGGCGAGGGCGAACTCGTCGACCTCCGGGGGCGCTGCCGCCGAGGTGACGTTCATCGCTTCTGCGAGTTCTCGGGTGACCAAGTTCCAGCAGAACTGTCCGGTCGCTTCGACGTTCGCAAGAGTGTCCTTCGAGCCGTTGCTGGCGAATCCGATGATCGGCGGGGTGTAGTGGAAGGCCGTGAAGAAGCTGTACGGCGCCAGATTCAACACCCCATCGACGTTCCGGCTCGATATCCAGCCGATCGGCCGAGGCGCGATGATGGCGTTGAACGGTGAGTGCGGAAGCCCAGTCCCGGATGCGGGCTCGTAGAAGTAGTAATCTCGCTCTGCCTGGACAGTCATTGACGCCCCCTCCGTCGTTACCGTGCGGCACGGTGGTCCCTGTCGTGGAAGTGACTTTCCCGGCCCGTCTGCGCGGTCCGCACCCGGCGTGGGGACACCTGGTTTCTCGTTTCGCCCCGGCGGCCCCACGCCGCGCTGCTCTTGCAGCATGGTCAGGACTGCTGATCGGACGCTCCCGGTTCGGAATCTGTCTGGTGGGCGGTGAGCTTGGGGCTGTCGGCGAGCTTGAGCCACACAACGCCGCCGATGATGACCGCCAGCCAGAACGCCTTGGTCATCGTCAGGGTCTCGTCGAAGAAGACCGGGCCCAGGAGTGCGGCACCGATGGCGCCGATGCCTGCCCAGACGGCGTAGCCGATCCCGACGTCGATGCCTTTGAGGGCGACGCTGAGGAAGAACAGGGTGAGCAGGAAGAAGACGACGGCGACGATGGACCAGACGAGGTTGGTGAATCCCTGGCTGCCGTTGACGCTGAGTGCGTAGCCGACCTCGAACCCTCCGGCCAGCAGCAGGGCGAGCCAGGGGCCCGTCTTCTTCTCGGCGGTACCCGATGCCGGGGTGTGCGTCGTGGTGGTCATGGAGTATGTCCTTTCACAGTGTTTGCGCGGGGGTGGTTCAGGCGGTGCTGGCGAGGTTGAGCCCCACGACGCCGCCGATCACGATGGCGATGCCGAGGAACTTCTTCCACGTCAGGCGCTGGCTGAGGAAGAGTGCACCGACGATGACGATCCCGACGCCGGCCAGCGAGGTCCACAGCGCGTAGCCGACGCCGACGTCGAAGGTCAACAGCGCGAGGCTGAGGAAGAAGGTGGCAATCCCTCCGCTGACCAGGGTTGCGATGGTCCACCACAGCCTGGTGAAACCCTGCGCCTTGCCGGCAGAGATGCCGACGGCGACTTCGAAGATGACGGCAATGCCGAGGTAGAGCCAGCTCATGATGGTGTTCCTTTACGTCAGTTCGTTGTGTGAGCGCCCTTGTCAGCGCCCGTGAAGTGTGTAGTTGTGGAGGTACCTGGTGAAGGGCTCTGCGCCCCGCTCAACGGGCAGGTGACGCAGGAGGCCGGCGCGCAACTCGTCGGTGATCTCCAGCGCCGGGTAGCTGCCGCGGTAGTCGAAGCCGAAGTCCGCGACCGCATCGCGGTCAACGGCGACGTGGATGGCGTCAACGCGGTGGTCGATCGCGAAGCGGTAGCACAAGCCGCAGGGCTCCCCGGTGGCCAACAACGCGGTCCCGGCCAGACTTTGAATCCCGTGCGAGACCATCGCGTCTCGCATCGCCACGATCTCGGCGTGTGCGCTCGGGTCACCGGTTTCATGCACCCGGTTGACGCCGAACTCGGAGACGACCCCGCCCTGATCCACGACGACGCCGACGAAGGGCAGACCACCGGTCGTAACGTGCGCGATGCACTCCTCGACCGCCCGCTCCATGACCGCCCGCAACCGGGCCGGCCTCACGGCTCGGGCCTCGGAGGGACGTCCTGTGCGGTGAGCTGGTCGACGACCTTCTTCAACCGGGTCGCGCTGGGCACTCCACGCAGCAGTTGGCCCTCGACAACGATGCCCGGCACCGCTTCGATCCCGACGGTGTTCACCGCATAGTCCTGATCAGCGCGCTGCCGGTCCCGGCGCTGATCGCTGTGCAGGGCCTCTTCCACTTGGGAGCGGTCCAAGCCCACCGAGAGCGCCACCTCGATGATCACGGCGTCGTGGCCGATATCGCGGTCGTCCTGGAAGAACGCTTTGAACATTGCCTCGGTGTACTCCTCGGCCTTGCCCTGTTCCTGAGCCAGCTGCAGCACCATGAACGCCTTCTCGGTGCGCGGCTGCGGAGAAATCGACGGCAAGGTGATATCGACGCCCAGACGCTCGGCCATCGGATACACCGAGGACTTCCACACCCGCGGCAGGTACTCATCCTCCGGCCGCAGAGTCGGCACCGGATCAGGCCGTAGCTCGAACGGCCGAATCCGCACTTCCACATCCCGGTCACGCTTCAACTCCTCGACCGCTCCCTCGACCAGGAAGCAGAACGGGCACACGTAGTCCACGAAGACATCGACCTGCGTACTCACCTGATGGGCTCCTTCTCGCGTTGTCATTCTTGCCGATTTACTTACATGTACATGCATATACTACTCCAAAGGATCTGGCGGGTGCCGTGCGGATTCAGGACCCGATCACCGCTCCGACCTCATCCAGGGCGCGGCCGAGCTGCCCCGCATCAAGGTGCGGAAAGTGCAGCGACGGCCGGTCCAGCAATTCCCGAACCCGGCCCTCGTAGGGTTCCCGCACCTGGCGCAGCAGCCCCTCTCCCTGCTCAGTAATCACTGCGTACACACCGCGCCCGTCGTCCTCGCAGACATCTCGGCGAGCAAACCCCTTGGCCTCCAACCGACTGACCAGGCGGGTCGCCGAACTCTGGGTCAACCCCACGCGCTGCGCGAGGTCATTGACGCGCAGTTCCTTGTCTGACGACTGACTCACGAAGACCAGGGCGCGGAACTCCGTCAGCCCGACCCGGTGCGTGTCCGCGAGCCACTTGTCCAAACTCGCATCCACCGCCGACGCGAACGCGGCGACCTTCGACCAAGCGGCGCTGACACCGCTGCCGAGCGAAACCTCTGTTGCGTCTGTCTGCATGTGCATGCATGTACCGTATCACGACCTATCCCTGCCAGGAAACGGGCCGGTCGCCTTCACCGCGCAGGGTCGAATGCCGAGGTGCTCACCCCTGGTCGGACGCGAGCTTCTCAAGGCGAGATCAGGTACGGACTGAGCGTCCTCCCCAATACGTCAAGGCCCGCATCGGCAAGTTGCTGGCGAAGGTTCACTCCGGCGACCGCGCTCACTTGGTGATCGCCGTCTACGACCATCGTCTCATTACGCCGATCCACCGAGGATAATCCGCCGACCGCGAGGCCGACGCGTGCCACCGACACTGGCCACCCTGCACGACGCCAGTGTTCGAGTCGGCATCGAGCAATCACGACGCGACTACTCTTGCCGCACACGGGGTAACCTGAAACCAGCAATCACGCGGAGCGCGACGCGACTACTTTTGCTCCCCTACGGGGTGCCCGCCTCCACGTAGTACCTCGTCAGCGGCGTCGACAGCGAACGGTCCCCATCAGCGGCGGCCACCGTGCGCAGCAGGTACTTGTAGCCATCGCCGGCACTCATCACCCGCATCGAAACCGTCACGCTGCGAGGTGCGCGCTCGCCCACATGCCAACGCCGGTCACATCGATAGAGTCACAGCATGAGAAAAGCGTCGCCCAACGATGTAGCTGCGGCCTTCACCACGGCGACGGCCGACGCACTCGCGGACTGGGAGACGATCGACGCAGCGCTTGCGTCGCAGTCGCTTAGCCTCCGCCGTCGAGCAGCCTCTGACGCCTTCCTCTCGCTAGCTGTCTCGTGGGAGTCGTTCCTCTCACGCTGGTTGGTCGCCGCAGTGAACAAGGATGCGTCGCAGGCCGTGAGGCAACTCGCAACCCGCTTGCAAGAGCACGCGGAGGAGGAGCTTCGTGTCCCTAGCTCACATCTTGCAGCGACCCTCATCACGCAGTCTCACTTCAGCCTGAATCTGGTTCGCCAGCTATTGGACCCGCAGGAGAACAACATCGTGATTCGTGAACACGGCGATCTCGATAAGTTCGCTCGGCGGTGGCTCGCCGACCCTTACCGGACGGCACTGGGTGGAATCTCCTCGTTTCAGTTCAAACCCGTGCTCGCCACCCGACTCATTCGCAACGCGCTCGCACACCAGTCTGAGTCCGCACTCAAGCGAGCGAACGATGAGCTACGGAAGAGCACAGTGCCTTTAGGCCTTCGAGTGACTGGAGATCGTCGGCTCAGCGTGGACGGATGGCGGCGCTATCTTCTTTCAATCAGCAGCACCCGCCCGAGAATCGCCGTGCTACACGACGAACTTGTGGCAGTCGCGGGTCTGCTCGTCGTTCCGTGACGCGGCTGGCCGTACCGTAGCGGCTCGATCTACCTCGACCTGCAAGACGCGTGGCAGTTCCGATGGTGGGCTGAGCGAGAGACGGATCGGGGTCGGGCCGACGGCCGGGAGTGGGCGTGCCTGGTCGTGTTGTCAGCGAGGCATCGGCGGCCGTTGATCGGGGTCGCGCACCTGGCAGGTGATCAGCCCGGCGAAGGGGTCCGCGAGGGGTTCGGGTCCGGGATCACCGAACCGCCGGAGCCCTCATGCGCAACCACTCGGTTCCACCCGAGGGCTGTCGTCTGCGGGTCGGGTCGCTGTTTTCCGGATACGGCGGCCTCGACTTCGCCGTCGAGCACGTCTTCGACGCTGAGACGATCTGGTTCTTCGAGATCGATTAGCCCTCACCCGGGTCTTCGCCCACTACTGGCCCGACGCGCCGAACCTAGGTGCCGTCACCACCATCGACTGAAACGCCGTCGAACCGGTGGAGATCCCCTGCGAAGGATTCCCCTGACAGAACGTATCCACTGCCGGCAAGCAGGCCGACCTCGCGCCCAGCACTCACTCGGGGTTCTGGTCGCACATGGGGCCGCAATCGAGGCCTTGCCCCCGGAGTTCGTGGTGATCGAGAACGGTCGTGGTCTGCTCTTCGCACCGGCAGTCCGCAACCTTCCCGGAGGCGCAACCGATTCCCGATGCAACCCCACCACCGCAGCCCCGGCGACGATGCAAGTGCGATCCTTCGCCAGGTGGAACCCGCCCCGTGGCAACTGGGAGAGGGCTCAGTCCGGGGCTGGCGGGTAGGGCACGGAGCACTTGGTGGGGTCCACCGGGGTTCAGGACTTCTGGGGGTAGGTCGATGGGTTCGCCGCCGAGCGGAGCGCACGGCGGTGAGGCGCAGCCAGACGTGTTCACGGGGTATCGCGTTGCAGGGCTGGCGCCGGAGGAGACGCCGAGCCTGAGTCGTCCGCCGCTGAGTAGGTCGGCGGTGGCGGCTTACTCGGCGAGCTTGCCGGGGTCTTCGCCGGCGAGCGGGATCACCCCGGCGCCCAGGCCGATCGGGCTGGTCCCGCGTGCGGCGGCGAGGAGCGCGAAGGGTGCGGACAGGGTGCGTTCGTGCATCTATCTATTCAGTTGGCTAGAAGTGGTTGGAAGAAGCGCGGGCACCACTAAGGAAGCGTTGCCGTAGGGGCCCGGGTGCGAATGTGGAAGTCAGGACTCAGCGACCGGGAAGGTCGCAGCGCTTGGTCTCGGATTTCAGGTCTGCGAGCACGGCGTGGAGTTCGGCGATCCGGCGTTCGGCGTCAGCGATGAGGTGGTCGGTCAGTCGCTGCCAGTCCTCGGGTGTCGGCTCATCCGGAACATCCTCCAGCACCTTGGCGATCTCCTGCACGGACAACCCAACGCGCTGGGCCACTCGGGCCACGCGAACCACGCAGGGAACCCAGGGCTGGTAGCGGCGCTGGTTGCCGGAGGTGCGCTGTGACTCGATCAGTCCTTGCCGCTCGTAGAACCTGATCGCTGAGGTTGCGGTGCCGCTGAGCTCAGCCGCCTCGCCGACCGTCAGCAACTCGGGGGCGTGAGTCTCGATGGTGGTCATGGTTCCAGCATGGCTTGACTTCAACCAATGTTCAAGTTCTAGCGTCGTGGGTATGAAGATGAATCCGCGCCAGCGTCTGGCCCTGACCACGTTGCTGCTGCCGGTAGTGGTGGTGTCGATGGATCTCACGGTGCTCTATCTCGCGGTGCCGTCGCTGAGTGAGCAGTTGCGCCCGTCGGGTTCACAACTGCTGTGGATCATGGACGCCTACGGGTTCGTCCTGGCTGCACTCTTGATCCCGGCGGGCAGGCTCGGGGATCGCATCGGACGCCGCCGCCTGCTCGTGATCGGGGCGGTGCTGTTCGGGCTCGCATCGTTGGCTGCCGCGTTTTCGACCTCAGCCGGGTGGCTGATCTTCGCTCGCGCGATGATGGGAGTCGGCGGTGCCACGCTGATGCCCTCGACGCTCGCACTCATCCGCACGACGTTCACCGACGAGCAGCAGCGTGCTAGAGCCATCGGCCTGTGGACGGCAGCGTTCGCGGCGGGCGGTGCGCTGGGGCCGGTGGTCGCAGGCGGACTGCTTGAGTTCTTCCCCTGGGGGTCGGTGTTCATCATCAATGCCCCCGTCGTGGTGCTCCTGCTGCTCGGGTTGCGGCTGTGGGTGGCGGAGTCTCGCGCCGAGGCCTCTGCGCCGTTGCCCCTCGTCGGTGCTCTGATCGGTCTCGCGTTGGTCGTCTCGGCGATGGCGTTGCTGAAGCAAGCAACCTCCGGCGGCTGGGGTGTGACCGAGTGGCTGCTGCTCGCTCTCACGCTGGCAGCGGGTGTCGGGTTCGTGTGGCATCAGCGCCGCGCACGGCATCCCCTGATCGACCGCGACCTGATCCGCGTGCCCGGCGTCAGGCTCGGACTGCTGATCGTCGCGGTCGGAATGTTCGCCCTCACCGGGCCGAACATGTCGCTGGCCCAGTACCTGCAACTCGTACTCGGCCTCTCTCCGCTGCTCGCATCACTGGCGATGATCCCGATGGCCGTGTTCGGCATCGGCGGCGCGATCCTGGCCAGCGTCCTCATCACCCGGCTATCGAAACCGCGCGTCATCGTCCTCGGGCTGGGTGCCGCAAGCCTTGGCCTATTCGGTATCGCCTTGGCCACCCCCACGCAGTCACTCGTCTTGGTGCTGCTGAGCGGTGTCGCACTGAGCGTTGGCGTGACCGCGTTTCTCTCCCTGGCCACTGACCTCACCGTCGCTGCCGCGCCGCCCGATCACGCGGGGTCGGCTTCGGCGCTCTCGGAGACCAGTTCCGAACTCGGCGCAGCGCTGAGCATCGCTGTCCTCGGCACTGCCGCCTCGGTGGTCTACCGCAACGGACTCTCGCTTCCGTCAGAGCTAAGTGCCAGCGATGCCGAGCAAGCCGGGCAGTCACTCCAGAACGCCGTCACAACTGCCGACACCCTTCCCGAAACGGTCGGGAACACGCTATTGGAGGCGGCGCAGTCGGCTTTCAACGCTGGACAGTCCACCATCACCGCCGGTGCCGCCGTCCTGCTCCTGGCGCTGGCCTGCGTCGTGATGATGACCAGCAGGGGCAGGTCTCTGAAAGACGGACAACCTCCCTCACCAGCGCCAGCGAACGCTGGCGAACGGTCTGCCGATGGCTAGTCGTTCATCCCACTCGCGGTTCAACGACCGCCCTTGACTTCAACATATGTTCAACCCTCAGTCTGGAGAAATATGACATCACCGAGACCACAGCCCACCGAGCAACAAACTGCTCCCGCACCCGCTCAGAGCCGGATCGCGGTCATCTCTTCCAGCATTCGCGACGACCGTATGAGTCCGAGCATCGCCGACTGGGTGCTGACCTCCCTGGCCGAGAATCACGGCATCGAGGTCGATCTGATCGACCTGGCTCAGATCGCACTGCCCGATGACAACCTGCTCTCCCCAGGCGGCGGACCAGCGACAGAGGTAGGCGAGCGGATCGAGGCGGCTGCTGCATTCGTCTTCGTCACCCCGGAGTACAACCACTCCTACCCGGCGTCGCTGAAGCGGCTGATCGACTGGCACTACACCCAGTGGAAGTTGAAGCCCGCCACCATCGTCGCCTACGGCGTACACGGCGGATACTCGGCGATTGAGCATCTACGCGGAGTGCTGGCCGAACTGAACATGGTCACCACCCGCCGCTGTCTCGGACTGCCCGCCCCGTGGGAGGCCGTAGACGATGCCGAGCGCTTTGCACCGAGCGAGACCGTGGCCAAGGCGCTGGAAGGTGCCCTGGCGGAACTGGCTTGGTGGGCCGACCTGCTTACCGACGCCCGCGCCCACCATCCGTTTCCCAACTGAGCGCGGCGCTATTGCCGCGATCCGAGCATTCACAGAGGAGCTTCCCCATGACCGATCAGCGGCACCAGAGTCCATCCATCTCGATCAACACGTTCACCGCTGTTGAAGGCGGCATCGACGCACTGACTGTCTTCCAGATAGCCGAAATGGAGGACATGAGAGCAGAGGCCACCGCGCACGGCTGGCTGGGCAACGAGGTCTATCGCTCAGACGACGACACCAGCCTGATCGTCCTCACCCGCTTCCGATCCGCAGAGGCTAAGGAGAACTGGGCGCAGACGGATCGCTTCCGACGGCACTTCGAAGGTCTCAAGCCACTGATCCAGAACGGCACATCAATCCCCGTGACCTTCGTCGTGGCCCATGGCCAGAATCTCTCACCCCAAGACTCGACAGATTGGCCCTGAACTCAGGGCATGTCTGCGCCCTCGACTCCGCACAGCCCGGTGTTGCTTTGAGGATGGTCGTCGGCCCACCGGTCCTAGCCGCTGCAGCCGTGGGCGGCGCCTTCGCCACCGTTGCGTTGAACGTCGGTGCCGTCGTCGGACCCATCACCGACCGCCTCGCTATCGAAGCCATCGGCGTGCGCGGCCCGGTCTTCATCAGTGCGGTCCTGGTGATTCTCACCGTCCTCCTGTGGCGCACCGTGTCAATGCTCTCGCGCCGCGGCGGGCCGGCACCAGTAGCTCGATAGCCAGTTGGTCGATCCTCGATGACCGGCGCTTCGGTACCACCACGAGCTGGGACCGTGAGGCGCGCTAGCAGCTTCGGGCACAGGCCGGACCAGCCGGGGAACAGTCAGCCGGGGCCGAGATCGTGAACGACGGCGAACCACTGCAACGGTGCCCAGAGCGGTCAGCGCTCGATGAGGCCACGTTTGCGCCCATCGTGGCACGCTCCACCACCGTTTCGTCGGCGCGGCCACCAGTCGCCTACGACTGCGTGAAGCTCATCTTCGTCCGGTACGGTTCGTCGATCCTGCTCAGCGAGTTCGGCGAGCGCCACGTCAAAGTCGGTGATGTGATCGCACTGGCTGCGAACACGCTGTGCGGGAGCGAGCCCGAGGGGTCGATCACCGTCACAACGCTCTATCTGGATCGGGACTATGTGACCGATCAGGTGTTCTGGCAGCACGCAGGGCTCTTGACCGACAGGCTCGACGCCCAAGACTTCACCGCTGAACTGTACTCCGACCCGGCGCAGATTCTCCGCCTCGGCGAGGAACGTGCTGGGATGCTCATGCCCTGGCTGGATGAACTGGTGGCTCTGAGCCTGGACGGACCATCACCGGAACGGTTCTACCGGATGCAAGCGCTGCTGTTCGCGGTCCTGGACGTGATCGCGCCCTACGTGAAGACCACCGCGGTGCGCCGCTCGCCGACCCAGCGCAGGACGGCGCACCCGAGTAGCCCGCGCCACCGTAAGTTCGTGCCCCTGCGGGAAGAGGCGCGAGAAGCCGTCGAGTTGCTGCGTGCTGATCCAGCCGGGCGGTGGACACTCCAGGGTCTGGCCGAGGCGGTGCACTTGTCGCCTTCGCAGCTCGGCCGGGTCTTCGTCGACGCTTACGGCAAGACCCCGATGACGTACCTGGTGACCATCCGCGCGGAGCAGCTCGCCCGGTTGTTGCGTGAGACCGACCTGCCGATCGAGGAGGCGATGCGACGGGTCGGCTGGTACAGCCGAGGTCACGCTGCTCGGATGTTCCGCCAAGCCGTGGGCGTCACCCCGGCCCGCTACCGCGAACTGAGCCGACAGAAGACTGCCGCCTGAGAAGGCGCGGGCGATACAGATCGCCGCAACGCCGATACAGGTATCCGCATCATCGCCGGCCTCGGCGCCCGAGACCGCTGAGGGGCTGATAGTCCGGTACGGACTCGTCGGGTTCGCCACACGCCTGACGGTCACGTCATCCGTTGTCCGTCTCGTCATTGCTGGTGATCCCGGCGCACCTGGTGGTCACCGGGGCCTGGTTCGGCCCGGTGCTCAGGGTATCGGAGGACACGACGATGGCGACAACACGGGAGCAGGCCAAAGCCGCGCGGGAGGCGAAGCTCGACGAGCTGCACGAGCGTCTGACCGGTGCGGTCGAACAGCTCGTCTCCGATGAGGACTGGGCGCGGGCGCTCGCGTTCGCGGCACGGTTCAGGGCAAGATCGTTTTCCAACACGCTGCTGATCTGGGAGCAGCACCAAGGTGCTTACGAGGCTGGGCTGGTGCCCGAGCCGTTCCCGTCGTATGTGGCCGGGTATCGGCAGTGGCAGGGCCTGGGTAGGCAGGTGCAGAAGGGCCAGTCGGGGTATCAGATTCTCGCGCCGGTCACCGGACGTTTCGCCACCGCCACCCCGGCGGATGCTGAGTCGTGGCGGCGCCTGGGCAAGGGCGAGAAGCCTCGTGCCGGTGAGGTCGTGCGCACGCGGATGGTCGGCGTCCGGCCCGCCTATGTGTGGGACGCCTCCCAGACCGCCGGCGACCCCATCCCCGAACCACCGGCACCGAAGCTGCTGGAAGGCCAGGCCCCGGCAGGGCTGTGGGACGGGCTGGCGGCGCAGGTCGAGGCAGCCGGGTTCACGGTGCTGCGAGTGCCGCACGAGGGCATGATCCACGGCGCCAACGGCATGACCGACTACACCGCGAACACGGTCGCGGTGCGGGAGAACATGGACCCGGCCGCGCAGGTCAAGACCCTCGCCCACGAACTCGGCCACGTCCTCCTCCACGGCCCCGATCAGGACGAGGCGCGGCAGCATCGCGGCATCGGGGAGGTCGAAGCCGAGTCCGTCGCGCTGATGGTCGGCGCCGCGCACGGGATGGACACCAGCGGTTACACGATCCCGTACGTCTCCACATGGGCGGCACGGGTTGATGGCAAGGAGCCGGTGGAGGTGGTCAAGGCGACCGGGGAGCGGGTCCGCAAGACCGCGCTGACGATCCTGGACCAGCTCGACACGACGCAGGTCGGTGACGGCACCCCGCCGGGTCTGGACCGAGACGCGACCCGCCGCGACGCAGCCGCGCAGGCATCGCCGGTGCCGGAGCCGGCTTCGCCGCGGCGGACGGCTCCATCGCTTGAGCCGGCCGCGCGACCCGCCGCGGTGTCGGCGGTCGTGGGGCGGGGGCTGTGATGATCGAGCACGGAGTCGTTTCCTCGGTGCTGCTGCGGATGAACGCGGCGTGGCCGCTGTCGGCCGCCGCGCGGGAGTTCGCCCGTGCGGGGGTGCCGGTCTTCCCCTGCGCACCGTGGGGGAAGCGTCCGGCCACCGGACACGGGTTCCACGACGCCACCACGGACCTGGATCAGATCGAGGCGTGGTGGCGGCAGTCGCCGGGCGCGAACATCGGGGTTCCGACCGGCGCCGCCTCGGGCGCGGTCGTGGTGGATGTCGACGTGCACGGCCCGGTCGATGGGCGGACCCGTTTCGATCGCGCCGCCCGTGCCGGGCTGGTGGAGGGGTGGGAGCTGCTGGTGCGCACTCCCACGGGCGGGATGCACGCCTACTACCCGGCCACGCCCGGCACGGAGCAGCGGTCGTGGCAGGCGGCACGTGCTGGGATCGACTTCCGCGGCGACGGTGGCTACATCGTCGTCCCGCCCTCGGTCCGCTCCATCGAGGGCACCACAGTCGCCTACGAAGTGGAAACGATCAACACCGGCCCCGCCAGCAGCACGCTGGATGCGGGAGGGCTGCGGGACTTCCTCGACCCCCGCCCCACACCGCGCCCCGCGCCCGCGGGTCTGGATCGGGGTGCCGATGTATCGCGGCTGACAGCGTGGGTCGCTGCCCGTGATGAGGGCGAGCGGAACCGTGGACTGTTCTGGGCGGCGTGCCGGCTCGCGGAGAACGGGCTACCTGCGTCGGAGGCGCTCGATGTGCTGACCGCGGCCGCCGGTCACGCCGGGCTCGCCGAGCGCGAGATCACCGCCACGGTCCGCTCCGCCTACCGCACCGTCCACCCCACCCCCGCCCGGCGCGGCGCACACGATGGGTCGTCGCCGGCGCGGGGTGAGCCGCCGCTGGCCGCGGACGGCTGGTTCGACCGCAACACCAGCACCCGCCCGTCGGCGGGGTCGTCGAGGGTGCGGGGGCTGTGATGACCACCCCGATCACGAGCAGCACGGTCGCGAGCAGGGCGGCGGGTCGCCGCTGGGCGGTGGTGACGGCGGTGTCCGGGACGGTGTTCATCGCCGCCGGCGCCTTCTGGCTGTCCTTCACCGCGTTGGCAGACCTCGCCGCCAGGTCCGGGATCGGTGCCGGGCAGGCGTGGGCGTGGCCGCTGATTGTGGATGGCATCATCGTGGTCGCCACCGTCGCCGTCGTCGCACTCGCCGGCCAGAAGACGGCGTGGTATCCGTGGGTGCTGCTGATCGGCGGCGCCGCGGTCTCGGTGACCGCCAACGCCCTCCACGCCGTGGTCGCCGCCGACGCCGACGTACCGGGCGTGCTGGCCGCCGCAGTGGCGGCGGTGCCGCCGGTGGTGCTGCTGGCGATCACCCACCTGACCGTGATCCTCACCCGACCACTCCCAACAGCCGCTGAACTCGACACGGGCGCAGTCGACCGCGAGCAGCTCGCGCCCGTGGAGCATCCGACGCAGTCGCCTGTGCCCGTCGAAGCCCCGGCGGAGAGTGCCGCAGATGGGGACAGCGCGCCAGTTGCCCCGCCACCGCCACCGCAGGGGGTCAACTCACGCCTGCGGGCCGGCGCCACGAGCTCGGATCGGCGTGAGCGTGCCGCGAGGCTGCGTGAGCAGGGGTGGTCGAACAAGCGCATCGCCCGCGACCTCGGCGTGCACCCGTCCACGGTCGGCCGCTGGTTCACGTCCGCGCACCTTCCCGACAAGCAGACCGTCGAGGAGGCGAAGACACCATGAATACCACAGACCAGGCCCGCCACCAGCATGAGCGCCGGCAGAACGCACCCGAGCCGACCAAGGACCACTCGGTCCCGGAGGAGCCGGAGAAGGCGGGGACGCCGGAGGCGGTGCAGGCCGCCAAGGTCGCCCAACGCAACCGTCCCGACAAGGCCACGATCGCGGATAGCGCGCGGCGGGCGCGGAGTGTGGAGTGGATGCGGCCCACCGACCTGCTCGCCCGCCAGTCCGCGGCGGTGGCGGGGCGGGGTATCGACTTCGAGGTCGAACTCGCCCGCCGCACCCGCAAGCTCACCAGCCACGTCACGCGCGCCAGCGGCCGCGGTCTCGGCAAGGCTGGCAAAGCCATCAGTGAGCGGGCGCGGCGGCTGCCCGATGTTTCGGAGTTCGGCCGTAGCAGTCGGCATCAGTCGTGGGTGTCTCGTTCGGGGATCGGGCTGGGGTGACCTGAGATGCGCGCCCCCACCACAACGTCGCCGACGCTGCCGGTGGTGTGGGGACGTGCGCGCACCTCTCTGTCAGGAGGTGCCAGACCATGACCATGACCACGACCACCAACCGACACACTCCCGGCGGCACAACCGGGGAGGACTTCGCCACCAGCAACGGGCTCCGCACCCTGCTGCACCGGCTCCACGACGCCGGGCCAGGCTCGTGGAGCCATGATCCGACGGCCGCGGAGCTGATGGCCCACACCGCGACCAAGTACGAACCCCTCGCCCGCAAGCACGGCCTCGACCCGTGGGAAGCCGCCAGCGCGGCGTTCAAGGTGATGATCACCCGCGCCGCCCGCGAAGCACGCGACCCCTGGGCGGTGATCACGCACGCGGTGCGGATCACCTGCATCTTCGAAGAACGCGCCCAAGGCCTGCTCTGCTCGGTGCATCAGGCTCGTCGTCCGCACGTCTCGGCGTTCCACGATCCGGAGCGGTTCTCCGACCGGGAGAACGCGTTGATGGACTATCACCCGGCCTTCCAGATCACCGACCCCCACTACCACGCCACCGGCGACGCGGAGACGGACGCTGGCGGGGCGGGCTCCGATGATGGTGGGCGCGGTTCGGATCGGGCGTGCATGTCCGCTGGGTCGGCGGCCGAGGACGCCATCGCGCTGTTCACGCTGCTGGGCTGGGACCCGGCGACCGCCCGGGCCGGGGTCGAGCATGTCTGCGTCGCGTTGACCAAGACCGGCACCCGCCAAGCCGCCTACGAGGCGTTGCGGCGGGACAAGCACGCCCGCGCACTGCTGGACGTACCGCGTTCCTCGTGGACGGCGCTGCTGCGCGCCTTGTTGGGCAACCCGCACCCCGCCTACGCCGCTACGACCGCGGGGCGGGGTGTGCTGTTGCGGCTGCTGATCGGCGAGACCCTGCCGGTGCTGCTGCGCGATGACGACCTCATCCTGACCATCTCCCTGGCCGCACCCGGCACCCATGAGGACCCCGACGATTCTGGTGGTGGTCGGTCGTGACCGCACCGGCCGGGTACATCGAGCTGGAACGCACCGTCGACTCGATCCGGGTCGGGCGCCGACACCGGACCGCGTTCGGCAACATCGACGAACTCGCCGCCTCGATCGGCCGGGACGGGCTGTTGCAGCCCATCACCATCACCCCCGACGGAGTGCTGGTGTGCGGGGCGCGCCGGTTGGCGGCGATCAAGAAGCTCGGCTGGCGCAAGGTCAACGTCTGGGTCCGCTCGGGCATCTCCGACCGCCTCGGGCACCTGCTGGCCGAGCAGGACGACAACGTGCTCCACAAGCCGCTGACTCAGATCGAGGCGGCCGCTCTGTATCGGGAGCTGAAGACGCTGATGGCCGAGGACGCCGACCGCAGGAAGGCAGCGACCCAGTTCAGTGCCCAGAATCAACCCGGCGCTGACGGTCCCGCAAATTTTGCGGGACCGTCAGGAGCGTTGGGCGAGGCACGTCAACAGGCGGCAGCGATGATCCCCGGTGGTGCCTCGCACACGACGTTGGAGAAGATCGGCTACCTCCAGAAGATCGCCGAAGACCCTGCCCAGCCCGCCGCGCTCCGGGCACAGGTGAGCGCTGAGCTGGAGCGCATCGACGCCGGGGCTCCGGTGCATCCGATCTTTGAGGCGATCCGCGCCGCCGGCCAGAGCGCGCAGGCCGAACGTGAGACCGACCTGCATCAGCTCGCCGCCGACGCCCTCGCCCGCGCCAAGCAGACGAAGACCGGTAAGCGCCCGCTCCGGCCCCGACCGGTCACCGACGACGGCGAGCCCGCCCAGTACCCGGTGCGGGCATTCGTGCTCACCTGGGGCGAGCTGGACGGGTGGTGGAGGCACTACGACGTCGAACATCTCGCCGCTGAGCTGAGCGATGAGCAGATCGAGTTGTTTCTGACCACCGTCGAGGGAACCAGCCGCTTCGCCGAGGAACTGCGCGCCCTGCGCGACCGCGACACTGCTGACGATGAGCCGGTGCCGGCCCGCGTGCATCTGCGCGCCCTCTGACGGCCACCCTTGACCTGCCTCGGTTGGTGGTGGGAGTGCACCTGGTGGGTATGAAGACTCCCGACCTCTCCGAACCTCGTACCCGCCGCCGACTCATCGCCGCCCTCACCGCGGCGGTCATCGTCCTCGTGCTGGCCGGTGTCGGCGTTTACGGCCTGCTGGTCGGACCACCCAGCCCGGGCCGGGACGATGACGGCGGCAGCCCTGAGCCGAGTGTCACCGCGCCGTCCGATCCGGTGCCCACGACCACGCCGCGGCTGCCGGCGGTGCGGGCGTCGGACGATCCGCAGACCTTCGCCCGCAACGTCGCCACCGTGCTGTTCGAGTGGGACACCGCCAGCGGGTTCATGCCCCTGGACTACACCAGCGTGGTCCTCGATGTCGGCGACCCCACCGGCCAAGAGCAGGCGGGGCTCGCCTCGGACATCGCCTCCTACCTCCCGAGCCGGGATGCCTGGCTGGAGCTGCGGCAGTACGCCACCGCCCAGCACATCACTATCGACAACGCGTTCGTCCCCGACGCGTGGGCGGCCGCGGTAGAGCAGGCCCAGCCTGGTCAGCTTGGCGAGGGCACGGTCGCGGTCACGATCGAGGGCACCCGCCACCGCACCGGGCTGTGGAACGACGAGCAGGTGACCTCCGAGCACGCGGTGGCGTTCACGGTGTTCGTGGTCTGCGGCCCGACCTATGAGACCTGTCATCTGCTGCGGCTGTCCCAGCTCGACAACCCCCTCCGATAGGTCGGTGACGCGTTGTGTTGAAGAAGCTCGCCATCGCCGCCCTCGCACTGGTCTTCCTCGCGCCGTCGCTGGTGCTGATCGGGATCGGGGTGGTGATGAACCCCGCCCTGACGGCCACCGGCTCCTGCACCATCCCCGGCGGCTCGAACGTCACCGTCGGGGACGTCCCCGACGAACTGGAGGTCACCACCGCGAACGGTGAGACGTTCACGCTGAACCGGACCCAGCTCACCCATGCCGCGACGATCATCGAGAGCGGCAGCAGCATCGACGGGATCACCCGCGATGGGCTGGTGATCGCGCTCATGGCGGCACTGACCGAGTCCACGCTGCGGATGCTGTCCAACACCAGCGCCTACCCCGAGTCCGCGGACTATCCCAATGACGGCGACGGCTCCGACCACGACTCCCTGGGCTTGTTTCAGATGCGGCCGCAGTCCGGCTGGGGCACGGTCGCGGAGCTGATGGACCCCGTCTACCAAGCGCAGGCGTTCTTCGGCGGCCCCACCGGACCCAACCACCCCTCACCTCGGGGACTGTTGGACATTCCCGGGTGGGAGGAGATGGACAAGGGCGAGGCCGCCCAAGCCGTCGAGGTCAGCGCGTATCCGGACCGGTATCGCAACTACGAGCCGGTCGCTGAGACCATCCTGTCCACCCTCACCACCACAGCGTCCGGCACGGACGCGTCCGCCGGCGATGCTGTGGTCCCGGCTGCCCAGACGACAACGGCATCCACGTCGCGGGTGGTGTTCCCGATGCCCGAGGGCACCTGGGTGCTCACCAGCGAGTACGGCCCGCGAGTGCATCCGATCACTGGCGAGGACTCCTTCCACACCGGCACCGACTTCGCCGCACCCGACGGCACACCCCTCCTGGCTGCCGCGGACGGGACCGTGACGGTGGCGGAGTTCTCCGGCGGCTACGGCGGCCTCATCGTCATCGAACACACCATCGACGGCGACACGGTGGCCACGGCGTATGCGCACATGTGGGAACACGGCATCCACGTCGCCCCCGGTGACACCGTGACGGCTGGTCAGCACATCGGCGACACCGGCAGCTCCGGCAACAGCACGGGGCCGCATCTGCATTTCGAGGTCCGCCTCGGCGGCACGAACGGTGAGCACACCGACCCCGCCGCCTGGCTGAATGCCCACAACGCCGCCGACCTCCCCGAACCCGAAACCGGAGCGCCCAACGGCGACTGCGACACCAGCAACGGCACACCCGGCGGTGACCCGGACCCCCTCGACGGCGAACCCGACCGCCTGGTCGACGATCCGACCTCGGATGGGCAGATCACCGCGCGGATGCTGCACCTCTACACCCAGACCATCGCCGCGTTCCCCGACACGAGCTGGGCCTGTTACTCACCCCGGCCCGGCACCGTCTCCGAGCACCCCCTCGGGCGCGCCTGTGACGGGACGTTCGGCAACGCCATCGGCGAACACCCCACCCCGGAGCAGCGCGAACTCGGGTGGGAGGTGACGAACTGGATGCAGGACCACGCCCAGACCCTGGGCGTGGAGTACCTGATCTGGGACGGCCTCATCTGGTCCCTGGCCCGCGATGCCGAGGGCTGGCGTCCCTACGACGGCGGCGGCATGCACGACCCCGACAGCATCACGGGCTCGCACGCCGACCACCTCCATGTCACCGTCCGGGCGGGGAGCTGAGTCGTCATGGACGTGTTCCCCAACTTCGAAGGTCTCGGTGGGATCGGTGACCTGCGTGAGGTGATCGGTGCCCTGCTCACCTTCGTGCTCATCATCGCGGTGCTGATGCTGATCATCTGCATCATCGTGTGGGCGCTGTCGACCGCGAACGGCCATCACGCCGCTGCCACCAAAGCACGTGTCGGCGCCTGGACCGCCCTGGGCGCAGCAGTCCTCGCCGGGGGTGGCGTGGCCTGGATGAACTGGCTGATCGACCTCGGCCAACAACTCTGAACACACCCCATTCGCGGACCCCTTCATGGTCCCGACTGTGTGGGGCGGGCGGTGCACCTGATCGGCGAGACCCACTGTTTCGCCGACGCCCCGAAGGAGCACCCCGCCATGACCGTCCTGAGCCTGCTCACCGAAACCACCGCCACCGCCACCGCCTTGCCGATGGTGCTGCCGGCCAACATCGACATCAACCCCAACGACTCCGGACTTCCCGGCATCAGCCAGCTCCGCACCATCGTCGGCGCCGTGATGACCATCGGGCTGATTCTGTCCGTCCTCGCGCTGATCATTTCGGCGATCGTGTGGGGCTTCGGCGCCAACTCCTCCAACCCGCACCTGGCGGGCAGGGGGAAGGTCGGCGTCCTCGTGAGCTGTGGCGCCGCCGTCATCTGCGGCGCCAGCGTCACGCTGATCAACTTCTTCTGGGACGTCGGCCAGCAGGTCTGACCCCACCCACTCGACTCTGCTTCGTGAAGGAGTGATCTGCGGTGGGTGTGTGCGATATCCCCCTTGTCTCAACTGTCTGTGACACCGCCGGCGAGGCCGCCGCCTCGCTGGTCTCCGCTCCGTTCGACTGGCTCGCCGGCGCGATGGGCGCCGCCGCCGGCTGGTTGTTCGAGGCCGTGTGGTCGGTGTTCGACACGACGACCCTGGTCGACGTCACGTCGCCGGAGTATGTGGCGGTCTACAACATCCTGTTCGGCATCGCGGTGTTCGTGATGCTGCTGTTCTTCTGCCTCCAACTCATCACCGGACTGATCCGCCGCGACCCCACCGCGCTCAGTCGTGCAGCCCTCGGCCTCGCCAAGTCTGTGCTGGGGTCGTTCGTGGTCATCACCCTGACCGCGTTGCTGTTGGAGATCGTCGATCAGCTCTGCATCGGGATCATCCAAGCCGCCGGCGAGACCACCGAGTCGATGGGCGACAAGATCACCCTGCTCGCCGCAGGGCTGGTGGGGATCAACATCGCCGCACCAGGGGTCGGCGCGATCATCACCATCTTCCTCGCCGGGCTGGCGATATCGGCCGCCACCATCGTCTGGCTCAGTCTCTTGGTCAGGAAGGCGCTGCTGCTGGTCGCGATCGTGCTCGCCCCGCTGGCGTTCTCCGGCGCCTCCTGGGATGCGACGAAGGGGTGGATCAGCAAGTGGGCGATGTTCGTCATCGCCCTGATCGTCTCCAAACTCGTCCTGGTCGTGATGTTCCTCGTTGCCATCACCCAGGTGTCGGCACCGATCGACGGCGACCTGGCCTCCGTGGCGGACCCGATCGCCGGGATCGTGCTTATGGCGATGGCCGCCTTCGCCCCCTACATGACCTACAAGTTCCTGAACTTCGTCGGGTTCGACATGTACCACGCCATCGGATCGGAGCAGGACGCCAAGAACGCCCTCAACCGCCCCGTCCCCACCCCCTCCAAGCCCGGCGGCAACGGGAACGAGCCGAAGAAGGTGCTCGACGGCGGTGACGACAAGTCCGGTGGAGGCGGGAGCGGCGGTGGGGGTGGAAAGAAGCCCCCGGAGCCGAAGAACCCGAAGCCGCAAGCATCCAGCGGCACCGCTGGCTCGGCCGGGGCCGGTGGCGGGAAGGCGGCCGCGAGCAGCGGTGCAGGTGCTGGGGCTGGGGCTGCAGCGGCGGGGCCCGCAGCAGCGGCCGTGGTGGCGGCGAAGGTCGCCAAGGACGCCGCGACCGCCGGACCCAAGGCCGGCAAGGCCCTGGGCAACCAGGGCGAGACCGCGGCCGACTCCGCCGGGCAGACCGGCAGCACCCCGCCGTCCGCGCAGGCACCCCCGTCGTCGACGCCTCAGCCCAAGGCGCCCACTGGTGGGGCGTCGGGGACGGAGGCGCGTCCGCCGAAGCAGCCCCCACCGCCGGCACCAAAGCCGACAGGGAAGGAGTGAATCCGCAATGCCCACGAAGCAGACCGAGCCCGCCACGTCGGCGGAGTTGGTGCCGGTGAAGTTCTCCCGGCTCACCCGCCGTGGCATCCTCCTGGGCCTCTCGCTGTCTCAGCTCATCACCCTCGCCACCGGCATCCTCTCCTTGGTCGGGGCCCTGTATGCCGGTGGCGGCATCCTGCTCGCCTACACCGCCCCGGTCTGGGCGATCGCCGCCGCGCTGACGTGGATACCGATTGCCGGCCGGCCCGCGGTGGAGTGGCTGCCGGTCGCGTTCTGGTGGCTCTGGCGTTCGACCGGCGGACAACTCCTGTACCGCCGTCGGGTCGTCACCCCACGCCCGGCCGGGGCGCTGGCGCTGCCCGGTGACATGGCCAGGCTGCGCGAGTACACCGACCCCGAAACAGAGGCCGGGATGATCCACGACCCCCACGCCCAGACCCTCACCGTGGTCTGCGAAGTGTCCCATCCGGCATTCGTACTCCTCGACCCCGGCGAGCAGGAACGACGAGTCACCTCCTGGGGCCGCGTCCTGGCCACAGTCTGCCGCTCCGGACGCATCGCCACGTTGCAGGTGCTAGAGCGGACGCTGCCGGACTCCGGCACCGGACTGGCCGAGTGGTGGGCCGCCCACGGCACCGCCGACGACACCTGGGCCGCGACCACCTACGCCGAGCTGATCGACCGCGCCGGACCAGCCGGCGAACGCCACGCCACCACCCTGAGCTTGTCGCTGGACATGAAGTCCTCCGCCCGGCAGATCAGAACCGCCGGCGGCGGCATCCGCGGCGCCGCCGCCGTCCTGTGCCAAGAGATGTCCACCCTCGTGGCCGCGCTCCGGTCCGCCGACCTGACACCTTCGGGATGGCTGTCACCGGGCGAGATCGCGGTGATCCTGCGCTCGGCGTATGACCCGGCGATCGCCGCCACCTTGGAACGCCACGGCGAACTCGGCCAATCCCTCGCCACCGCCGGGCCGGTCGCGGTCAACGAGTCCTGGACCCGCATCCGCACCGACTCCGCCCACCACGCCGTGCTGTGGGTCTCGGAGTGGCCCCGCTCGATGGTGTATCCGGGGTTCTTGTCCCCGGTGCTCTTGTCGACCGGCATCCAGCGGTCGTTCTCGCTGATCTGCACCCCAATGCGCTCCGACCAAGCCGCACGCGACATCCGCAAGAAGAGGGTCGAGCACATCTCCGACCAAGCTCAGCGGGCAAAGATCGGGCAGATCGAAGACGCCGCCCACACCGCCGAATACCAAGACGTGCTCCAGCAGGAAGCCGACCTCACCGCCGGCCACGGCGTCCTCAGATACACCGGCCTCATCTCTGTCTCCGCCCCGACAGTGGAAGAGCTCGAAGCGGGGGTGGCGGCGATCGAGCAGGCCGCCATTCAGGCCTGGTGCGAGACCCGGTTACTGGTGGGCCAGCAGGCCGCGGCGTTCACCGCCGCCGCACTGCCGTTGTGCCGCCGCGTCTGAGCTGACCAGCCGGGGGTGGGTGCCGGTGTGCACCTGAGGGGTGAGCCCGAACTACCGGGTTCGCCCCTCTCTGTTCGCCCATCGTCTTGGAGGCTGTGATGCCCACGTTCCACGATCCGCTCGCCGATGCGGCCGAGGCCTCCGAGGCCCTGCGGGGCCTGGCCCACGCTTCCCGCGTGTTCGATGATCCGGCGGACACGTACCGGGTGTTCGGTGACCTCGTGGCGGGGGTTCGGTCGCTGCTCCAGGTGCTCGACCAGCTCGCCAGCACCCACCTGGGTGCGCGGGATCGGGCGTTCGACGATGACGGCGACCCCACCGCGGGCGCGGCGTCCGCGCTGGCCGCGGCCGATGAGCTGCACCAGGCCGGCACGCTGCTGGATCAGGCCTATGACCGGCTCGACGCGGCGTTCTCGCACTCCGGGAGGATCGCCTGGCACCCCGAACCGGTCGTCGACCGAGACGCCGCCCGGGAACGACTGGTGGCACGCCTCGGCGGCGACCCCGCCACCACGACCGTGCAGGCCGGTTCGCTCACGTTGGCGGTGTGGACCGATGCGCCGGTGGGTGAGCATCAGCGCTACGCCTACCGGATCACCGACACCACCACCGGCGAAGCGGTGGAGGGCCGGGACCTGTTCACCGGCGCCGGCACTCCCGTCGACCCCGACCGCGCCATCCGCGACCTCGTGACCTTCCTGAGCGCCGCGGGTGAGGCTCGCCAGTACGCGATCGATCATCCCGGCAGCAGCCCTGATCACGAGGGCCTGTTCCCGGCGTGGGTGGCCGAGGCCGCCCGCACCAACGCCGACGCCCTGGCCGAGCTGAGCGAGCACGGCTCCACCGAGCGCGTCGCCGGACCGGCGCGGGTGGGGCGGCGGTGGCTGAACGTGGCCTTCCTCCAGGGGGAGGAGACCGATGCGGTGCTCGATCTGATCGACAGCGACGGCGCCGAGGCTGCCATCGGACGCCTGAGCGGGTACGACTATGGCGAGGAGACCACCCAGGCGGCCTTGGAGAACGGGTACGTCTACGACGACCAACCGCCCACCGGCAGCACCGACCGGACCGTCCAGGACGGCGGGTACGCGCTGACCTACAACCACGCGCTCGGGCATGTTGGCCTGTACCGCGAGTTCGACACACCATCAGACGCTTCGGTGCACGAGGCCGAGCAGCCACACCGGGACCCCGCACCGGCTCGGGAGACGTCGGCTGCCCGGCGCGCCGCCCTCGGCGCGGACCGCGACTGGTACGCCACCCCCTCTGGCAATTCGGCCGGTTCGGGACGGGGGCTGTCACTATGACCGGCGAGGGAGACGAGCGGGAGCGGCTGCACACCTCGGTCCTCGTCGCCCCCGCCGCCGAGCGCCGCCGCCTGCGCAGGCAACGCCGGAAGGCAGCCGCCAAACTCCTGACCGAGCAGCATGCCGCCGAGAAAGCCGCCGCGCGCGCGAAGGCCGAGGCTGAGCGCGCCGAACGCCGCGCCACCCGCTACCTACCCGCCGCTGGCGAACCCGGCCCGGCTGCGCTCAGGTCACCGGGTCGGTTCCGGCTCCCGCGCCACCAGGACACCTCGGCGACGTTGGCGGGGGCGTATCCGTTCGTCGCCGAAGGCGGGCTGGGCTCCGACGGGGTGTTCGTGGGCCAAGACCTCTACTCCGGCGGCAGCTTCGTCTACGACCCCTGGGTCTTGTACGCCCGTGGCATCATCACCGCACCCAACGTCGTGTTGGCCGGGATCGTCGGCTCCGGCAAGTCGAGTCTCGCCAAGTCCCTCTACACCCGGTCCCTGCCGTTCGGGCGCCGCGTCTACGTCCCCGGCGACCCCAAAGGCGAACACACCGCGGTCGCGAACGCGGTCGGAGGCCGGGCGATCGTCCTCGGCCACGGCCTGAACACTCGGCTCAACCCTCTCGACGAGGGCCACCGCCCCGGCGGGCTCAGTGATGAGCAGTGGAAGACGACCGTGGCCTCCCGCCGCCGGGACCTCATCGGCGCCCTGGCGGAGACCGTCCTCGCGCGCGGGTTGACGCCGTTGGAGCACACCGCCATCGACCTCGCGTTGACAGCCACGGTGCGGGAGAACGACGTGCCGATCCTGCCGATGGTCGTCGACCACATCCTCAACCCCAGCACCTCAGAGGCAGACGCCGACAGTCGATTGGCCGAGGATGGCCGGCTCGTCGGCCACGCCCTACGCAGGCTCGTCGCTGGTGACCTTCAAGGGCTCTTCGACGGACCGAGCACTGTTGCGTTCGACGCGTCGCTGCCGATGATCAGCCTCGACCTGTCGCGGGTGACGGAGAACTCCACCCTCATCTCGGTGCTGATGACGTGCTCCAGCGCGTGGATGGAGTCCGCACTGCTGGACCCGGCCGGTGGGCAGCGGTGGGTGATCTACGACGAGGCCTGGCGTCTCATGTCCCACCCGGCGCTGTTGAAGCGCATGGACGCGCACTGGCGGCTCGCTCGTCATTACGGGATCGCGAACATGCTGATCTTCCACAAGCTCTCCGACCTCGACAACGTCGGCGACCACGGCTCAGCCATGCGCTCCCTCGCCAACAGCCTGCTGGCGAACGCCGAGACGAGGATCGTGTACCGGCAGGAATCCGACCAGCTCGGACCTACCGCCACCGCCCTCGGACTGACCGGCACCGAACAGAAGCTGCTCCCCTCGCTGGGGGTCGGGCAGGGGTTGTGGCGGATCAAGGATCGCTCCTTCGTGACCCAGCACCAGCTTCACCCCGCCGAGCTGGGACTGTTCGACACCAGCTCCCGCCTCACCCAGGGGGTCATCTGATGGCATCGAAGAAGCCACGCCGCACCACCGGGCAGGACCGGGCAGAGACCCCGGTGCTGCTGCCACACGTCATCGTCACAGTCGCCGAAAACGGTGCCCTGGACGTCACCGTCGACGGCACACCGTTCCCGCCACCACAACAGGGCGCCGCGTGGACGCGCAGCACCTTCGGTGAGCTGATGGACGCGATCACTGCGGACCGGACCATCGCGGTGCGGATCGAGGTCCGCGAGGTCGACGGGTCCGTGTTCACCGACCTCATCCGCGCCCGCAAGCCCACACCGGCAGAACCCGCGGAGACCAAGCCGCAGGAACAGCGTGACAAGCACACCAAGACCAAGCAGGGGCCGGAGCTGGTGGAGGTCACCGGTGAGGGGTTCGTGCCCGGTGAGGACATCGCGGTCGCCGTCGTCGTCGCTCACACCGACGCCACCGGCACCGGCCACGCCCGCGCCCTGATCGACACCGACCGGCTCGCGCCTGTCCTGGCCGGCGGCGCCGGTGAGGTCGTGCTGCTGGGACGGGTCTCAGGCACCCTGCACATCCGGCGGTTCTCACGGTGACCGGGCAGCGGCAGACTGGGAGCATGGGCGATGAGCTGACCAATGCCGCCATCGTCACCCTGATCGGTGCCTTCGGCTTCGCGCTCGTCCTGCGCGCCGCAGGATCAGCGGCCGCGCTCCTCACCGGCACACCCCAACCCGCCTCCGGCCCTGCATCCGGGCTCAGAGTGCTGTTCAATCCCGCCGACCCCGCGACGGCGCTGGATGCGGATGGTCTGAACCCGGCTGCGTACTGGATCACTACCGCCGTCCTGCTCGGCGTGCTCGCTGCGGCGGGGATGTGGGTGTGGGTACGGCTGCGTCGCCACTCGCGCAAGGTCGAGACCGACCCGCGTCGCCTGGCCGGCACCGCCACGGCACATGAGGTCACTCAGACCGCGTCTTCGAAGGCATTGCTACGCCGCGCCGCGACGTTGCGTCCCTCGCTCGACGAGGCCGCACCGTCCGATGTGGGCTACCTGTTGGGTCGTTCGCGCGGCAGGCAGGTGTGGGCTTCGGTGGAGGACTCGATCCTGCTGATCGGCCCACCCCGCTCGGGTAAGGGCCTGCATGTGGTCATCAACGCCATCCTGGACGCGCCCGGCGCTGTCGTCACCACTTCGACGCGGCCGGACAACCTCACCGCCACCCTCCGCGCCCGCCAACGAGACGGTCGTCCGGTGGCGGTGTTCGACCCCCAGCACCTCGCAGAAGGCATCCCCGCCGGGATGCGGTGGTCACCGATCCGCGGCTGCCACGACCCCCTGACCGCGATGATCCGCGCCACCGGACTCGCCTCCGCCACCGGACTCTCCGCCGGCGGGGTGGAATCCGGCGGGTTCTGGGAAGGCAAGACCCGCACCGCCCTCCAAGCCCTCCTGCACGCCGCCGCCCTCGACCACCGCCCACCCGCGGAGCTGTTCCGCTGGACTCTCGACCCGACCGCCGCCGCCGAGGCCGTCGCCATCCTCACCAACACCACCCAGGCCGCGACCGGGTGGGCGGACTCGCTCGGGGCGATGATCGACTCAGACCCCAAGACCAGGGACTCCATCTGGCAAGGCGTGGCGCTGGCCCTCGGAGCCCTGGCCGATCCTCGCGTGCTGGATGCGGTCTCACCGGGGCCGGGTGAGGGCTTCGACCCCGAGACTTTCATCCAAGACCGCGGCACCCTCTATCTGCTCGCCACCGGCGCCGGAGCCGGCGCCTCGGCCGCTCTGGTGGCGGCGTTCGTCGAAGACCTCATCGAGACCGCCCGCCGGATCGCCGCACGCTCACCCGGCGCACGCCTCGACCCGCCGCTGCTGCTGGCACTCGATGAGATCGGCAACCTCGCCCCGTTGCCCTCCCTGCCGACGCTGATGGCCGAGGGCGGTGGCACGGGGATAACGACCCTGCCGGTGTTGCAGTCGTTGGCCCAGGCGCGGGAGAAGTGGTCCGACAACGCCGCCGGAGCCATCTGGGACGCCTCCATCGTGAAGGTCATCCTCGGCGGTGCCTCCAACTCCCGCGACCTCCAAGACCTCTCCACCCTCATCGGCGAACGCGACGAATACACCGACTCGGTGACCCTGGGCGATCACGGCACCCGCTCCAATCAGCGCTCGGTGCGCCGGGTGCCGATACTCCCGCCGGACCGGATCAGGACCCTGCCGTTCGGCACCGGGGTGACCCTGCTGCGTGCCGCATCGCCGATCGTGACCGATCTGCGTCCTTGGCCCTCGCGGTCTGATGCCGCCCAGCTCAAGGGTGACCGGGCCGAGATCGAAGCGCTGTTGCGCCGCCCTGGCTCCTGACCACGTCTGGTCGCGTGGGTGCACCTGTCTGACACGAGCGGTCCTGCACGTGGGGTCGCGTGATGTGTCAGGAGGAGAGTCAGATGGCTATCCGCACCCAGCAGTCGTTCTCGGGGTTCGTGGCGTCCGACCCGCAGCTCAGCCACACCGAGAGCGGTGATGCCCGCCTGTTCATGAAGGTCGGCAAGGAGCACTACCGGCAAGAGGACGACGGGTCGTTCACCCAGACCGAGACCACCTTCCACAACCTGGTCGCGTTCAAGGCCGCCGCCGAGCAGGGCCACGAACGTCTGGCCAAGGGTGACAAGTTCGTCGCCGAGGGGTACGTCCGCGAGTACACCTACCAGCGCGACGGGCAGAACATCGAAGGCGAGGAGTTCGTCGCCCGCCGCCTCGGCCATGACATGGCCCGCACCCGCTACGACGTCGACCGCACACCCCGCCGCACCGCACCCGAACGCGACTCCGCCGCGTTCACCGCACCCGAGCGTCGACCGGCCACCCAGTCGGCGCCGGCCGTGAGTATGTGACCGACAGGGGCTATCGACGATGAGCAAGCACACTCCCGAACCAGACGAACCCGACCACCCAGGTGACGAGCCGGACTATCTGGACGACGAGCCCGACACCGACGACCCAGCCGGTAATGTGGCTGAGCCACCGCACCCGGTGAACTGGAACCTGCTGAGCGCCGATGACCTGGAAGCCGAGTGGCTGGCGCTCAATGACTGGGTCGCCTGGCTGCGCCGCACCTACGGGCTCCCCGCGTCGGTGGTGCCGCCGTTCTGGCACCGCCACCCCGAACTCCTCTGGGAACTATCCGCGCTGCACCTGCACTGGCTGTGCGCCTACGACCCCGAACAGAACGGGTCCGCACCCAACGGCTGGCACCGCGACTTCGCCGACACCCGCAATCGGCTCCGCGAATGGGTAAGTGCTTCCGGCACCCGCCTCGACCGGGACCGGACCACCCGCCAGACCGTCTGGCCTGGCGAGGACCCCGCACCGCCGGTGGAGGAGACCGTGATCGCCGACCGGGGTGAGGACTTCGTACAGTTCGTCTTCGAGCAGGTCCAAGCCCGCCGCGAAGCCGAGGAGGCGTTCTTCCGCACCCTCGATGAACCCACCGGAGAAGTCTCATGACCCGCCCACACCGGCCCGCACGAGACGAGCGCCTGCCGGAGCGGATGCGCGACTACCGCATCGAGGCCGAACCACGGCAGAGCCCGGACCTGCACAAGCTGGTCCAACTGTTCATCGGCGTGGCCCGCGCCCGCACCCAAGATGCCCAACGCCCCGCACCATGGCCCGAGCCGGACAGTACCGGGCCTGTCGGAGGCGACGAGGTAGAATCGAGCACGCAAGAAGCCAACGGCTGAACCCGCGCGTGGTTCAGCCCGTGGTGCGCAGTCCTGTTTGGCCTTCGTGGCTTACCCAGCAGGAACCGCTGAAGCGGAACCCGCTGGGTCGTGTTTCCCCGTTACGAGTCGCACCGCACCAGCGGACCAAGTCCCGCTGGTGCTGGCCCGACCATTCGGGAAGGGAAAACACGACCCATGAGCACCACAACACAAACCCCCTCTGCCACCGAGGTTCTGGATCACATCGGGGAGACCACCACCCTGGCGGTCTCCTACCTGCGCGTCTCCACCAAGGAACAGGCGTCCAAGGGCGGACGGGATGAGGGCTTCTCCATCCCCGCCCAGCGCGAGGCGAACCTGCGCAAGGCCCAGGGGTTGAACGCGATCATCGTCGAGGAGTTCATCGACGCCGGTGAGTCCGCACGTAAGGCCGACCGGCCCGAGCTGATGCGGATGATCGAGTACGTCAAGACCCACCAGGTCGCCTACTGCATCGTCCACAAGGTCGACCGGCTCGCCCGCAACCGCGCCGACGACGTGACCATCCACCTCGCCCTCAAAGAGGCCGGCGTCATGCTCGTCTCCGCGACCGAGAACATCGACGAGACCCCCTCGGGGATGCTGCTGCACGGCATCATGTCCACCATCGCGGAGTTCTACTCCCGCAACCTCGCCGGCGAGGTCTCCAAGGGCATGAACCAGAAAGCACGGAGTGGTGGCACCAACGGCAAGGCCCCGATGGGCTACCTTAACGTCACGCGACGCGACGAACTCGGCCGTGAGGTCCGCGCTGTGGAGGTCGATCCCGACCGGGCACCGCTGGTCAAGTGGGCCTTCGAGGCCTACGCCACCGGGAACCACTCCACGATCAGCCTGCGCGAAGAACTCATCGACCGGGGCCTGACCACCGTCCCGACGCCGAAGCGGCCCTCGAAGCCGCCGGTGCTGTCCACGATCCACAAGATGCTCACCAACCCCTACTACAAGGGCAGCGTCCGCTTCCGCGGCGCCACCTACGAGGGCCTACACGAACCCCTCGTCGCCCCCGAGGTCTGGTACCGCGTCCAGGCCGTGCTCACCGCGCATCAGACCTCCGGGGAGAAGACCCAATCCCATGACCACTACCTCAAGGGCAGCCTCTACTGCGGCCAATGCGGATCACGCTTGACGTTGACCAACGCCAAGAGTCGCCGCGGCGTGATCTATCCGTACTTCATGTGCACCGGGCGGCACGCCAAGCGCACCAACTGCGAACGCAAGTCCATGTTCGTGCCAGACATCGAAGCCGCCGTCGAGGACCACTACCGGCACATGCAGATACCCGAACACGTCCTGCCAGCGCTCCGTGAGCTGGTCACCAGCGAGTTCGACCGACTCCACCAGGTCGCCAAACAAGAGGCCCAGGGGTACAAGGCCGAACGAGACGCCCTGCGCGACGAACGGCAGAAACTCATGCAGGCCCACTACGCCGGCGCAGTACCCCTCGACCTCCTAGGGACCGAGCAAGACCGCATCGCCCGTAGGCTCGCGTTCCTCGACGCCCAGCTCAACGCCGGGGACATCGAATACGAGCAAGCCAAGGCGCACCTGGATGACTGCCTCGCCCTCGCAGGCGACATGCACGCCATCTACATGAGCATCAACGACTCGCTACGGCGGATCGCCAATCAAGCCTTCTTCGACAAACTCATCGTCCACGACGACGACACCATCCACGCCGAACCCGGAGTGCCGTTCAACGTGTTCCTCGACCCGGACGTCCAGACCCTCGCCGTCCGCCGCCAAGGACAGACAGTCGAATCCGGAACTCAAACTGGTGATGTCGTTGGTTTGAACAACGACCTTCTGGTGGAGCTAAGGGGAATCGAACCCCTGACCTTTTCATTGCGAACGAAACGCTCTACCAACTGAGCTATAGCCCCGGAGCAACCGTTCCATCGTATACATCCTGCGCCGGTTTCGCATCTCGGGCGCCCGGCGCGTCCGGGGCGGTTCCCGCCGGTGGTCGGGGAGCAGGGTCGGCAGTGGGTAGATTGACCGGCATGGACGACGCGCCCGGACCCCACGACCCCGCAGCCGACGAGGCCGGCGAGACGGCAGACCTGGCGGTCGCCTTCGTCCCCGGCGTGATGCCCGGCAAGTGGTTCTTCCGGTGGCGGGACCGCAACCCCGGCCGCGTCCTCGCCGAGCGCCCGCTCGAGACGGACGCGTGGGAGGAGGAGCTGGGAGCGGGGCGCGCCCACGCGTGCTTCGTGCGGCTGCCCGCGCACCCGCGCCCCGGGCTCGACGACCTCGCCACGCTGCGCGAGGAGTACCGGGCGGTGGAGCTCTACGCGGAGCAGCAGGTCGTGGTGCTGCCGCGGGACCACGAGCTGACCCTGCTCGACGAGGTGCCGGTCGCGGAGCTCGTGGACGAGGTGCTGCTGCAGGAGCCGGCGACCCTCCCCGAGCGCCACCGGCTGCGCTCCCCGGAGGCTGTCGCCGCGGACGCGCCGCTGCCCCCGATGCGCCACGCCCGGGACGCCGTCGAGCTCGTCGCCGCGGGCCTGGGGCTGGTCGTCGTGCCCATGTCGCTCGCCCGGCTGCACCACCGCAAGGACCTCGTCCACCGCGTGGTGCCCGATGCCGCCACGGTCCCCGTGGCGCTGGTGTGGCCGCAGGACCTGCCGGAGGAGCAGGAGGAGCTCGTGCAGGACTTCGTGGGCGTCGTCCGCGGCAGGGGGCTCAACAGCTCCCGGGGCGCTCCCGCACCGGCGTCCCCGGCCGCGGAGGACCGGCCGGCCGCCAAAGCGGGTCCGGCACGGGCCCCGTCGTCGCGCCGTGGGGGACAGCCCCCGCAGGGGGCGCGGCGGGCGGGCGCGCCCCGGGGCGGGGCGCGGTC
>NZ_PDDL01000001.1:0-85562 GCF_020833785.1 Kocuria sp. CCUG 69068 | reverse complement strand
GCAGGACGCCGGCCACCACGGACTCCACCTGCGCGGCCTCGTCCCACTCGGCGAGCACGGGGCGCACGACGGCCAGCAGCTCCGCCACGACGTCCGCGGCCGGGGCGGGCGCGCCGGAGGCCGGGCTGATCAACGGCCCCTCGACGCCGTCCCTGCTGGCCTGCCAGGACCAGGTCCGCAGCTGCGCCGCGCTCACCGGCGGCGCAGGGAGGCCCGCCCGCCACTGGCGGGCGGCCGTCTCGACCAGCGCCCGGCCGAGGGCGGCCAGCACCCCGGCGTGCTCCGCGTCCAGGCACATGTCGGTGATCCGGATCTCCACGGTGGGGTAGCGGGCCGAGAGCCGGGCGTCGAAGTAGATCATGCCGAGGTCGAGGGGCACCCCGGAGCGCAGCAGGGCCTCGCGCTGCCGGTCGTGCTCCTCGACCGAGCCGAAGACCTCCGTGGGACCGGAGGTGGGCCAGCGGACCCAGGCCTGGTAGCGGTAGCTGCTGAAGCCGCTCTCCCGGCCGTACCAGAACGGGGAGTTGCCGCTCAGGGCGAGCAGGACGGGCAGCCACACCCGGATGCGGTCCAGCACGGCCACGCCCTCCTCGCGGCTGCCGACGCCCACGTGGACGTGGAGGCCGCAGGTCAGCTGCTCGGCGGCCACCAGCCCGAAGCGCTCCTGGAGCCACCGGAAGCGCGGTGCGGGCACGAGGTGCGGGGCGCCCGCCGTGACCGGTGAGGCGAGGGCGACGGCGCGGGCACCCACCGCGCGGGCGGCGGCGTCGGCCAGGCGGCGCCCCTGACGGATCGCGGCGATCTGCTCCGCGAGGCCGGTCAGCGGAGGACTCGCGACCTCGATCTGCTCCTGCTGCAGCTCGGTGGTGACCTGGTGCGCCGGTGCCGTCGCCGGGGAGGAGCGGACGCCGGCGGCGTGCGCGTCCACGGCGTCCGGGCCGGCGGGGGCGGGCTCCAGCGTCACGGCGTCCACGAGGAGCAGCTCCTCCTCCACGCCGAAGGTGCGGGTGGGGCCGGTGGTCGCTGCGGGGGACGGGTGCGGGAAAACGGTGATCACCACCATCCGGGAGGGGCTGGAGCGGTGCGGACGGGCTGGGCGGGAGGCCCCGCCGTCGTCGCCGGGCGGATCCCCCGGCTCACTGCGGAGCGTAGCACCGGGGACCCGCGCAGCGCCGCTGCGGGGGCTCGCGACGCCTCTTGACGCGGAGGGCGGGGCGGGGTTCGCTGGAGGGGCCAGGAGGGGAGTATCCCCCCGCGCAGCGTCGTCACGACGGTCCCCCGCAGGATCCGGCGCGCGGGCCCGGAACGGGCCGGGAGAGACCTCCGGTCGGGAACCGGAGGGTGGCTGGTGGCGATGGACGTCCCGTTCTGGGGGTGGGCCGCGGTGATCGGCGGCATCGTGGTCCTGCTGGCCGTGGACCTGCTCGCCCACCGGCGCCCGCACGCGATCGGGCTGCGCGAGGCCGCGGTGTGGACGGCGGTGTGGGTGGCCTGCGGAACGGGCTTCGGGGTGGTGGTCTGGGCCGTCTTCGGGTCGCAGGCCGGCCAGCAGTACTTCGCCGGGTACCTGATCGAGAAGTCGCTCTCCGTGGACAACGTGTTCGTCTGGGCGGTCCTGCTCACGTACTTCGCCGTCCCCCGCGCCTACCAGCACCAGGTGTTGTTCCTGGGCGTCTTCGGGGCGCTGGTGCTGCGCGGCGCCTTCATCGCCGCGGGCGCGGCGCTGATCCACGCCTTCGAGGGAGTGCTCTACCTCTTCGCCGCGTTCCTGCTCTGCACCGGGTGGCGGATGCTCCGGCAGCGGGAGGCGCGTCTTGACCCGGACCGGTCGGCGGTGCTGCGGGTCTTCCGCCGCTGCGTGCCGATGACCGAGGTGTTCTACGGGCAGCGGCTCGTGGTGCGCGTCGGCGGGACGCTGCGGGCCACGCCGCTGCTGGCGGTGCTGGTGCTGATCGAGGCCACCGACGTGGTCTTCGCCGTCGACTCGATCCCGGCCGTCTTCGCGGTCACCGACGAGGTCTACATCGTCTTCACCGCCAACGCCTTCGCCGTGCTGGGGCTGCGGGCCATGTACTTCCTGCTGGCGGACCTGATGCACCGTTTCGTGCACCTGCGCGCCGGGCTGGCCCTGGTCCTGGTGTGGGTGGGGGTGAAGATGGCGCTCAAGGTCGACGTGGTCGACATCCCCACGGGAGTCTCCCTCGCGGTGATCACGGCCGTCCTGGTCGTGTCGGTCGGCACGAGCCTGCGCGCCACCCGCGGGCAGGGGCGGCGGGCGCCGCAGTGCCCGGAGGCCCCGCCGTTCCGGACCGCGACCCCCGCCGAGCTCGCGGCGCTCCAACCCCTGCGGCCGTCCCGGGCCGCCTCCGCGGACCGGGGCGAGGACGGCCGGAGCGGCCCCTGAGGGGCGCGGACCGCGCCCCGTGGGAGGGTCGCCGCCCCGTGAAGGAGCCGACCCCGTGCACCGCAAGCTCTCCGTCCTCGTCGAGGTGGACCCCGACGGCCGGTTCGTCCGGGTCAGCGTGACCGGTCCCCTGACCCGCGCGAACCAGCAGGCCCTCCACGCCGCGGCCGGGGCCGGCGCTGCGCGAGGCCTCCTGAGCCTTCCGGCGCAACGTTGCCGCGACCGACGGCCCGGATGCGAAGATTGGCGGCAGTGCACACGACATCCTGAGCGCGACCCACCGTGGGGCCGGGGATGAGGAACAGGACGGCGGGACCCATGAACGACCACCCCACGAGAGATCGGGCCGCGGAGGCCACCGGCGGGCTCGACCCCCGCCGGTCGGCCGGGCGTCTGGTCGCCGTGGACGCCGCCCGGGGACTGGCTCTCGTCGGGCTGACGGCGGTCCACTTCCTGCCGCAGTCCTATCCCGACAACGACCGGCCGACGCTGTCCTGGCTGCTGTTCGCCGGGGACTCCGCGGCGCTGTTCGCGCTGCTCGCCGGGGTCGGCCTCGCCTTCTCCACCGGAGCGCGCAGACCCCGCAGGGGCCGGGACCTGACCGCCGCCCGCGCGGGGATCGCGGTGCGCGCGCTGCTGATCATGGTGATCGGGCTGACCGTCGGGTACCTGATGCCGGCGGACCCGCCGGCCGTCGGCATCCTGGTCCACTACGGGCTCTTCTTCCTGCTCGCGCTGCCCTTCCTGGGGCTGCGGGCACGGACCCTGCTCCTGTGCTCGGGCGCGTTCCTGCTCCTCGGGCCCCTCCTGATCCACTGGCTGGGCGACGTGGTGCCCGAGCACAGCGCCGCCAACCCGACGTTCGCCCACCTCGTCACCGAACCGGTCGCGCTCTTCTGGCAGCTGACGCTGACCGGCACGTACCCGGCCGTGACGTACATGGCGTACCTGCTCGCCGGGCTGGCCCTCGGCCGCCTCAACCTCAAGAGCCTGCGTCTGCAGAGCCGCCTCCTGGCCGCGGGACTCGGCCTCGCGGCCCTCGCCAAGCTCGTCTCCTGGGTGCTCCTCTACGGCATGGACGGCTACAACGTCCTGCTCTACAGCATCGTCTCCCTCACCCGGGCGGACCTGGACCACCTCGTCGTCTTCGGCGCCGACGGGCCCCTGCCGACGTCCTCGCTGTGGTGGCAGGCGCTCTCCGCCCCGCACACCAACACGCTCCTCTCGGTGGCCTGGAGCCTCGGGGTGAGCACGGCCGTGCTCGGCGCCTTCCTGCTCGCCGGCCGCGAGTTCGGCAAGTGGCTGCTGCCGCTCACGGCCATGGGGGCGATGACCCTGTCCCTGTACACGGGACAGCTGGTCCTGCTGGCCACCGAGGTCCACTACAGCAGCCCGCTGCTCTGGTTCGCCGCCTGCCTCCTCGTCTCGGCGCTCGTGGCGCTCGCCTGGCGGCACGCCTTCGGACGGGGTCCGCTGGAACGGCTCGTGTCCGCGGCCGCGCACGCGACCACCCGTGCCGTCGCCGATCGGGGGACGCCCCGCGGCCCGGAGACCCCCAGGAGGCCCCTGGGGTAGCACGTGCCTCCGCCGGCCGGACGCGCGCCGACGGCTGAAACACGGCCCCGGCCGCTCGCGGGCCGCACGGATCCGTTAGCGTGACAGCAGCGCCGCCCGGCGCCGGCAGTCGGAGCGCCCGCCTGCCGTGGACCTCAGGAGGAACCATGCCGAAACCCGTCATCAGCAAGGCCAGCACCGTCTGGACCGGCGATCTCTTCAACGGCTCGGGCACCACCAGCCTGACCGGCTCGGGCCTGGGCCCCTTCGACGTGGACTGGGACACCCGCGCGGAGAGCGGCGCCGGCGCCAAGACGAGCCCCGAGGAGCTCCTGGCCTCCGCGCACGCCACCTGCTACGCCATGGCGTTCTCCAACATGCTCGCCCAGAACGAGACCCCGCCCACCCGGGTGGACGCCTCGGCCGAGGTGACCTTCGTGGCGGGCGAGGGCATCAAGGGGGTCGAGCTGACCGTGGTGGCGCAGGTGGAGAACATCTCCGCGGAGGACTTCGCGCGCATCGCCGAGGAGGCCAAGTCCGGCTGCCCGGTCTCCCAGGCCCTGTCCGTGGACATCACCCTGGACGCCTCGCTGGCCTGATCCGGTGCCCGGCCCCGCCGGCCCGGGCACTGCCCCGGCCGGTGGGGCCCGCCGCGTGTCGGTGACGGCGACGGACGGAGGCCCGGACGGCGACGGCGTGGCAGGTCGCGCCCGCCCTCTCCCGCTCCTCGTGGATCCGCCCCCGGCCGGCCGGACCCGTGATGTCAGGCGCGGTCGCGTTCGGCGAGCGCCCGGCCGAGGTCCTCGGCCTGCAGGTCGGCGTTGACGGCCGTGGCGGTCGTGAGCCCGGCCGCTGCCGCGGCGAGGACCTGGGCGTGGAGGTCCGTGACGTTGCCCGCCACGTAGACCCCCGGCACGTCCGTGCCGCCTGTGGGCGCCGAGGGCACGTACGCGCCGACGGCATGGCCCTTCTCCTCCACCTGGGCCGTGCGCAGGCCGAGGGAGTCGATGAGGGCGGAGCGGACCGTGAAGCGCGGCACCACGACCACGGCCCGGCACGGCACGAGCTCGCCGGAGACCAGCCGCAGACCGGTGATCCGGTCCCCCGACACCTCCACGCGCCGCACCTCGCCCGCCACGCACGCGATGCCGAGGGCCGCCAGGTGCTCGCGCTCCTCGTCGTCCGGCGCCGGGGCGGTGTGCTGCACGAAGATGATGTCGCGGCTCCACTGCCGGAACAGCTGCGCCTGCTGCACGCCCAGGGGGCCGGTGCCCAGCACCGCCAGCGGCTCGTCCCGCCACTCCCAGCCGTGGCAGTAGGGGCAGTGGACGACGTCGCGGCCCCACCGCTGCGCCACGCCCGGGACGTCCGGCAGCTCGTCGGTCAGTCCGGTGGTGATCAGCACGCGGCGCGCCCGCACCGACCGGCCGTCCTCGAGCGCCAGCAGGAACCGGACGCCGTGGCCGTCGTCCCCGGCGGGACAGGCGGAGACCACTGTGCCGTCGACGACGTCCGCTCCGTAGCCGGTGACCTCGGCACGCCCGTCCGCGAGCAGCGCGCCCGGGGCGTCGCCGTCGCGGCCGAGGTAGTTGTGCACGTGCTCCGCGGGGTCGTTGCGCGGGGCCCCGGCGTCCACCACGAGGACCGTGCGCCGGGCGCGGGCCAGGCACAGCGCCCCGGCGAGGCCCGCGGGCCCCCCACCGACGACGACCACGTCGTAGCTCTCGTCCATCGTGCCTTCCCCCGTCCCGGAGCCGGTCCCGGCCGCAGTCCTGCGCCGCTCTGCCAACGTAGCAGTGCCGGGACGGGGATGTAAGCCTGCTGACTGTAGGCGGCGCCGGAGCATTCGGCGGGCGCCCCTCCCCCGGGCGGGGCAGCGCCGGACCGGGCGGTGCCGGTGCTCGTCGTGGGGAAACGACGACGTCCCCCGGACCGTGTGGTCCGGGGGACGTCTTCCGTGGTGACCCCAGCGGGATTCGAACCCGCGTTACCGCCGTGAGAGGGCGGCGTACTAGGCCGCTATACGATGGGGCCGCACCGATCCGGTCCGCGGTTTCCCGCGACCGGCCTCGTACACTGTACCAGGTCCCGGGCCCTGTTCCGGACGCCGGCCCTGTTCCGGCAGCGCAGCGCACCCCGGACACGAGAACACCCCCGGACCGTGTGGTCCGGGGGTGTTCTGCGGTGGTGACCCCAGCGGGATTCGAACCCGCGTTACCGCCGTGAGAGGGCGGCGTACTAGGCCGCTATACGATGGGGCCGTACTGATCCGATGGAGCAGCGCTGGGATACCAGGACTCGAACCTAGAATGACGGTACCAGAAACCGTAGTGTTGCCAATTACACCATATCCCACTGTCGTCCCCGGTCCGGCGGTTTCCCGCGGCGACCGGCGCAACGCAAAAGAACTATACCGGCCTTCCGGCGGGGCGGCAAATCGGGCTCAACGGCAGTAGCGGTCCTCGAGCTCCCCGTCGATCCCCCGGCGGCGGGCGATGCCCGCCAGCGCCCGGACGACCGGCCCCAGCCAGCGGTAGAGCCCCGGGAGGTTGATGTCGGTCCACTGGATGAGCAGCGCCGTGCGGAGCAGGCTCCGCGGCCGGCCGTCCCGGCGGGTGCGCCCGTCCCGGGCGAGCCCGTACAGGGCCACCAGGCCCTTCTCGAAGCCCTCGTGGGCGGGCCGCACCTCGACCACGAAGCGGGCCGGCGACCCACTCGGGTTCTTCCAGCGGAACAGGTGCTCCGGGGGCACCTCGACCTCGCCGCCCGCCCCGAGGTCCCGCACGACGTGGCCGACCTGGACCCGCAGCACGCCCTCGAGGACCCGCACGCGCATCCCGAACCGGCGGTGGTAGTGGGCGAGCACCTCTCCCCCGGCCTCCACCTCGACGTGCAGCAGGGCGTGCTCGCCCCCGGTCTCCGCGCCGGTGCGCAACCACGTGATGGTGTCCCGCTGCACGGGATTGCGGTGCTGCGGGCGTCCCGCGCGCATCGCCTCGATCTGGTCGTCCGTCCGGTCCATGCTGATCGCCCCCGTGTCCCAGGCTACGCCGGAGCGCCCGGGCGTGTGCAGATGACGTCCCCGCCGACGGTCCGGCCCGCCTTCCGCGGAGGGCGGGCCGGACCGTCGTCGTCGGCGGGGAGGGCGCTCAGCCGAGCTGGGCGGCGAGGGCGCGCAGGCGGGTCAGGGAGGAGTCCTTGCCGAGGATCTCGAGGGACTCGAAAAGGGGCGGCGAGATCCGCCGGCCCGAGACGGCGGTGCGGACGGGGCCGAAGGCCAGTCGCGGCTTGATGCCCAGCCCGTCCACGATGGCCTCGCGGAGCGCGGTCTCGAGGGCGGCGGCGCTCCAGTCCTCGAGCGGCTCGAGGGCGGCGAGCGCGGCCCGCAGGACGTCCCCGGCGGAGTCCTTGAGCTGCTTGCGGGCGTCGTCGGCGACCTCGATCTCGTCGTCGGCGGCGAAGAGGAAGGACAGCAGCTCGGGGGCCTCGCCGAGCAGGTTCATCCGCTCCTGGACCAGCGGGGCGGCCCGGTCGAGGATGTCCCGCTGGCGCTCGTCCAGGGTGTCCCCCAGCACGCCGCCGGCCTGCAGGTAGGGGACGAGCCGGTCGCGGAAGTCCTCGGGGGCGAGCCTGCGGACGTGGGTGCCGTTGATCGCGGTGGCCTTCTTGAGGTCGAAGCGCGCGGGGTTCGCCAGGACGTCGTGGACGTCGAAGTGCTCCACGAGCTGCTCCACGGTGAAGACGTCCTCGTCCGCGGACAGGGACCAGCCCAGCAGGGCCAGGTAGTTGAGCAGGCCCTCGGGGACGAAGCCGCTGTCCCTGAGGTGGAAGAGGCTGGACTCGGGGTCGCGCTTGGACAGCTTCTTGTTGCCCTCGCCCATGACGTAGGGCAGGTGGCCGTACTCGGGCACGTACTTCGCGAAGCCGATCTCGACCAGGACGCGGAACAGCGCGATCTGGCGCGGTGTCGAGGAGAGCAGGTCCTCGCCGCGCAGCACGTGGGTGATCTCCATGAGGGCGTCGTCCACGGGGTTGGTCAGCGTGTACAGCGGCTGGCCGTTGGCGCGCACCACCACGTAGTCCGGGATGGAGCCGGCCCGGAAGACGATCTCGCCGCGGATCATGTCGTGGACCACGATGTCCTCGTCCGGCATCCGCAGCCGCAGCACGGGCTCCCGGCCCTCCGCCCGGTACGCCGCGATCTGCTCCTCGGTGAGGTCGCGGTCGAAGTTGTCGTAGCCGAGCTTGGGGTCGCGGCCGGCCGCCCGGTGCCGGGCCTCGACCTCCTCCGGGGTGGAGTACGCCTCGTAGACCGCCCCGTGCTCCCGGAGCCGGGCGGCCACGTCGCGGTAGACGTCCAGGCGCTGCGACTGCCGGTACGGGGCGTGCGGACCCCCGGTCTCGACGCCCTCGTCCCAGTCGATCCCCAGCCACGCGAGCGCCTCGAGCAGCTGCTGGTAGCTCTCCTCCGAGTCGCGCAGGGTGTCGGTGTCCTCGACGCGGAAGACCATGGTGCCGCCGGTGTGGCGGGCGTGGGCCCAGTTGAACAGCGCGGTGCGGATCAGCCCCACGTGCGGGGTGCCCGTCGGGGACGGGCAGAAGCGCACGCGCACGGGCGAGGAGGTGGTCGAGGCGGTGGCAGGGGTGGCGGGCGTGTCGGTCATGGCTCTTTCGTGGATCGGTCGGGGTCTGGGCGGGGTCGTGCGGTGGTGCGGGGCGCCGCGGTGCCCGCACGGGTCGGCGGTGCGGACCGGCGCCGGCCGGCGGTGCGGGTCAGCGGCGCAGGACGGTCGGCAGGACGCCGATGCCCTCGACCTCCACCTCGATCCGGTCGCCCTCGTCGACGATGCCGACGCCGGCGGGCGTGCCCGTGAGGATGACGTCGCCGGGCAGGAGCGTGAACGCCTGGGAGACGTAGGAGACGAGGAACGGGACGTCGAAGACCATGTCCCGGGTGTTGCCGTCCTGCTTGGTCTCGCCGTTGACGCGGCTGCGCACGGCGAGGGCGGAGGTGTCGAGGTCCGTCTCGATCCAGGGCCCGAGCGGGCAGGCCCCGTCGAAGCCCTTGGCGCGCGCCCACTGCCCGTCGGTCTTCTGCACGTCGCGGCCGGTGAGGTCGTTGGCGGCGGTGTAGCCGAAGACCACCTCGGGCACGCGCTCCACGGGGACGTCCTTGCACATCCGTCCGATGACGACGGCGAGCTCGGCCTCGTAGGAGACCTGCTCGGTCCATGCGGGCAGGGTCACGGGGTCGCCGGGGCCGGCGACGGACGTGTTGGGCTTGAAGAACAGCATCGGCGAGGTGGGCAGCTCGTTGCCCAGCTCCGCGGCGTGGTCGGCGTAGTTGCGGCCGACGCACACGATCTTGGAGCGCGGGATCACGGGGGCGAGGAGGCGGACGTCGGCGATGTCGTGGCGCTGCTGGGTGGGGTTGATCCCGGTGTAGAAGGGGTCGCCCGCGAGGACGGTGACCGTCTCCTCGCCGGCGGCGCCCTGCACCGCGCCGAAGTGGATCTCGCTGTCGACCGTGAACCTGGCAATTCGCATGGGACCAGGCTATCCCACGGTCCGCGGGCGGCCGCGCGGCCCCGGTGGCGCCACCGGGGCCGCGCGGGGCTCAGACCAGGCGGGTGAGCCAGCCGTGCGGGTCCTCCGCGCGGCCCGTCTGGATCTCCAGGAGCTGCCGGCGGATGTCCATGGTGACCTCGCCGGGCCGGGCGCCCTCGTCGCCGATGGTCTCCTCGGTGGAGACGAGCCGGCCGATGGGGGTGATGACGGCGGCGGTCCCGCACGCGAACGCCTCGGTGATGGTCCCGGCCTGCCAGCCCTCGCGCCACTCGTCGAGGGTGAAGCGGCGCTCCTCGACGGTCATCCCGCGGTCCTTCGCGAGCTGGATGATCGAGCGGCGGGTGACGCCCTCGAGGATCGTGCCGGTGAGCTCGGGGGTCACCAGGCGGCCGTCGTCGTAGACGAAGAACACGTTCATGCCGCCCAGCTCCTCGACGGCGTCGCCGCGGTCGCGGTCCAGGAACATCACCTGCTGGCACCCGTGGGCGTCGCCCTCCATCTGGGCGATCAGGGAGGCGGCGTAGTTGCCGCCGCACTTGGCCGCTCCCGTGCCGCCGCGGCCGGCGCGGGCCCAGTCGCGGGAGAGCCAGATGTCCACGGGCTTCACCGGGCCGCCGAAGTAGTTGCCGGCCGGGGAGGCGATCACGGAGTACAGCACCTGGCGGGACGGGCGCACGCCGAGGAACGCCTCCGTGGCGATCATGAACGGGCGCAGGTACAGGGACTCCCCGTCCCCGTCGGGCACCCACTGCTCGTCCACCGACACGAGCTCGCGCAGCGAGTCCAGGAACAGCTGCTCGGGCAGCTCCGGCAGCGCCAGCCGGCGGGCCGACAGGTTGAGCCGGGCGGCGTTGGCCTCGGCCCGGAACGTCCACACGGAGCCGTCCGCGTGCCGGTAGGCCTTGAGCCCCTCGAAGATCTCCTGGCCGTAGTGCAGCACGGCCGCGGCGGGGTCCAGCACCAGCGGACCGTACGGCTCGACCCGCGGGTCGCTCCAGCGGCCCGTGCCCTTCTCGACGTCCCCGAACCAGTCGATCTTCACCATGTGGTCCGTGAAGTTCGTGCCGAAGCCCGGCTCGGCGAGGATGGCCGCCCGGACCTCCTCCGGGACCGGGTCCTGGCTGAGGTGGTGGGCGAAGGTGGTGGGCTGTGTGGTCACTGCGTCTCCCTGCGAGGTCGACCCCGTGGCGACCGGCACGCGGGGCTCAGCTGTTGGTTCCGTGCCCCAGCCTATCCCCGGAGCACGGCCGGATCGGCTCAGGCGAGGGCGGCGAGCACGCCGTCGCCCACCTGGGCGGTGGTGCGGGACTCGTTGCCGTGGGCCGCGAGGTCCTGCTGCACGGCGGCCTCGATCCGGGCCGCCGGCCCGGAGTGGCCGAGGTGCTCCAGCATCATGGCGGTGGCGAGGATCGCCGCCACGGGGTTCGCCTTCTGCTGCCCGGCGATGTCCGGTGCGGAGCCGTGCACGGGCTCGAACATCGAGGGCGCCGTGCGGTCCGCGTTGATGTTGCCGGCCGGGGCCAGTCCGATGCCGCCCGTCACCGCGCCGGCGAGGTCGGTGAGGATGTCCCCGAAGAGGTTGTCGGTGACGATGACGTCGAAGCGCGCCGGGTCGGTCGTGAGGAAGATCGTGGCCGCGTCCACGTGCAGGTAGTCGACGGCGACGTCGGGGAACTCGGCACCGATCTCCTCGACGAGGCGCGCGTAGAGGCGGCCCGCGTTGACGAGCACGTTGTGCTTGTGGACGAGGGTCAGCCGCTTGCGCTCCCGCCCGGCGGCGAGCTCGAAGGCGTAGCGCACGAGGCGGCGCACGCCGTAGGCGGTGTTGAGCGAGACCTCGGTGGCGATCTCGGCGTCGGTGCCGCCGCGCAGCACCCCGCCGTTGCCGGCGTACGGGCCTTCGGTGCCCTCGCGCACCACCACGAAGTCGATGTCCCCGGGGTGGGAGAGCGGGCTGGTGGTGCCCGGGAAGAGCTTGGACGGGCGGAGGTTGACGAAGTGGTCGAGGCTGAAGCGCATCTTCAGCAGCACGTCGCGCTCGATGATCCCGGACGGGACCCGCCGGTCCCCGGGGGCGGCGCCGACCGCGCCGAACAGGATGGCGTCGTGGGTCCGCAGCTCGTCCAGCGTCCGGTCCGTGAGGGTCTCCCCCGTGTCCAGCCAGTGCTGCGCGCCGAGGCCGAACTCCGTCCTCTCCACCGTGACGCCGGCCGCGGCGGTCACCGCGTCGAGGACCTTCACCGCCTCGGCCACGACCTCGGGGCCGATGCCGTCACCGGGGACGAGGGCGATCTTCAGGTGGGCGGGGGCGGCTGCGGGCGTCGGCTGGCTCATGGCCCCAGGATAGGAGCCGACCGACCCGTCCGACCACGGTGTGGACGGACGTCTCACATGATGGACAGCCGATCGCCGCTCAGGACTGGAGTGCGGCGGGCTCCTCGTAGCGCGGGAACACCGGCGCGGGCGGGGGCAGCTCCGTGCCCGCCACGAGGGGCGTGTCCAGGGCGGTGAACAGGCGGGCGTCGCCCTCGGCCTGGCCGAGCACGTCGAGCAGCCGGGCGGCGGCGTCCGGCACCACCGGCTGGACCAGGATGCCGACCGTGCGCACCACCTCGAGCGTCACCCAGAGCACGGTGGCCATCCGCCCGGCGTCGGTCTTGCGCAGCTTCCAGGGCTCCATGGCGGTGAAGTACCGGTTGGCCTCGGCGACCACCCGCCAGATCCGCTCGAGCGCCCGGTGGAACTGCTGCTCGTCGAACTCGGCGCGCACCGGCGCGCAGAGCCCGGCGGCCGCGGCGAGCATGGCCCGGTCCTCGGGGGTGAGCTCCCCCGGCGCGGGGACCCGGCCCTCGCAGTTCTTGGCGACCATCGACAGCGAGCGCTGGGCAAGGTTGCCGAGGTCGTTGGCGAGGTCGGAGTTGATGCGGTTCTTGATCCCGTCGTGCGAGTAGCTGCCGTCCTGGCCGAACGGCACCTCGCGCAGCAGGAAGAAGCGCAGCGGGTCGAGGCCGTACTCGGCCACGAGGGCGTGCGGGTCGATGACGTTGCCCACGGACTTGGACATCTTCTCGCCCTGGTTGAACAGGAAGCCGTGGGCGAAGACGCGCCGGGGCAGGGGCAGGCCGGCGGACATCAGGAACGCCGGCCAGTACACGGCGTGGAAGCGGGCGATGTCCTTGCCGATCACGTGGGCGTCGGCGGGCCAGTACCGCTGGAACGTCTCGGACGCGGTGTCCGGGAAGCCCACGCCGGTGAGGTAGTTGGTGAGGGCGTCCACCCACACGTACATCACGTGGTCCGGGTTGCCGGGCACGGGCACGCCCCAGTCGAAGGTGGTGCGGGAGATGGAGAGGTCTTCCAGGCCCGAGCGCACGAAGGACGCGATCTCGTTGCGCCGGGTCTCGGGGTGGACGAAGCCCTCCCGCTCGTAGAGCTCCAGCAGCCGGTCCTGGTAGGCGGAGAGGCGGAAGAAGTAGGACTCCTCCTCGGTCCAGGTGACCTCCGTGCCGGTGCCCGTCGAGCACCGCACGCCGTCCGCGCGGAGCTCGGTCTCGTCCTCGCCGTAGAACGCCTCGTCGCGCACGGAGTACCAGCCGGCGTACTTGCCGAGGTAGATGTCCCCGGCCTCCTCCATCCGGCGCCAGAGGGCCGCCGACGCCGCGTAGTGGTCGGCGTCCGTGGTGCGGATGAAGCGGTCGTAGGAGATGTTCAGGGCGTCGTCCATCTCGCGGAAGCGCGCCGAGTTGCGGTCCGCGAGCTCCCGGGCCGTGAGGCCCTCCTTCTCCGCGGTCTGCTGCATCTTCTGGCCGTGCTCGTCGGTGCCGGTCAGGAAGCGGACGTCGTAGCCGTCCAGCCGCTTGAACCGGGCCATGACGTCGGTCGCGATGACCTCGTAGGCGTGCCCGATGTGCGGGGTGCCGTTGGGGTACGCGATGGCCGTGGTGATGTAGTACGGGGTGCGGTGGGAGGAAGTCACGGCCTCCACTCTACCGACCGCGGGGGCCGTGCGCGCCCGGGGCGGCCGGCGCTCGGGGCCCGGCCGGGTCGGCTCACCGCCGGGGGCGCCCCGCGCCCAGCCGCCCGCGGGTGAGGGCCACGACGAGCAGCGCGGCCCCGGCGTAGGTGCCGAACAGGACGAGGTCCACGGTGTCCAGCAGCCCGGTGTGCACCGGCTCCGCGGCCAGCAGGACGAGGTGGTCCTGGGCCGGCGTGAAGCTCGCGTGCAGCAGCACGCTGCCCGTGCGGTTGTACAGCGGCGTGTAGAGGAACGCGAGGACGAACGGCACCGCGAAGCCCAGCGGCCCGTAGAGCGGGACGTGCCACACCCCCCACAGCAGACCGAGCAGCGCGGTCGCCCGGAGCGGGCCCAGCCGCTCCTGCAGCCGGGGCAGCGCGAAGCCGCGCCAGCCGGGTTCCTCCAGGCCGCCCCCGAGCACCGCCACGAAGACGAAGGTCGCCAGGTAGGCGGGGGCCCGCTCGAGGGCCAGGGACCAGTCGACCTCCCGGCCCAGCGCCGCGAGCAGGGCGTTGACGACGGCGTACAGCAGCGCGGGCAGCCCCAGCGCCCAGGCCCACCAACGGGCCGGGACCCGCCACCGCACGATCGCCCGGGCCCAGTCCCGCACCGGCTCCCCCGACAGCCACGTGACGGCCCACGCCGCCACGAACGGGCCGAGGCCGCCGAGCAGGAGCAGCGGCGTGCCGCCCGCCCCGAGCAGCAGGGGCGCCCAGCACGTCCAGGACCACGCGTACGTCAGGACGAAGAAGGCCGGCAGCTGGTGCCGGGCGACCCGCCCCCGCAGGCCCGGCCCGGGCTGCTGTGCCCGTGCTCCGATGTCCGTCATGCGGACCACCCCCCGGGATCGCGGCGACCGGCTCCGCCCCCAGGGTAGGACGCCGGACGCGGCGAGGGGCCGCGTCCGCACGGAATGCTCGGCGCATGACGTGCGGACGCGACCCCTCGGCCGGTGCCCCCGCGCCGGTCGCGGCGGTGGGGCGGGTGCGGATCAGCGGGCCGCGGTGCCCTCGACGTAGTCGGCGTCCGGCGAGGTCCACGCGAAGAGCTTGCGCAGCTCCCGGCCGGTGACCTCGATCGGGTGGGACTCCTCCTTCTCGCGCAGCTTCTTGAACTCGGCGCCCCCGTTGTCCTGGTCCTCGATGAAGCGCTTGGCGAAGGTGCCGTCCTGGATGTCGGCCAGCACGGCCTTCATGTTCTCCTTGACCGTGGGGCTGATCACCCGGGGGCCGGAGACGTAGTCGCCGTACTCGGCGGTGTCCGAGATGGACCAGCGCTGCTTGGCGATGCCGCCCTCGACCATGAGGTCCACGATGAGCTTGAGCTCGTGCAGGACCTCGAAGTAGGCGATCTCCGGCTGGTAGCCGGCCTCGGTCAGGGTCTCGAAGCCGTACTGGACCAGGTGGGACATGCCGCCGCACAGGACCGCCTGCTCGCCGAAGAGGTCGGACTCGGTCTCCTCGGTGAAGGTGGTCTTGATGACGCCCGCGCGGGTGCCGCCGATGCCCTTGGCGTAGGACAGGCCCAGCTCGAGGGCCTTGCCGGAGGCGTCCTTCTCCACGGCCACGAGGGCGGGCACGGCGCGGCCGGCCTCGAACTCGCGGCGCACGGTGTGGCCCGGGCCCTTCGGGGCGACCATGACGACGTCGACGCCCGCGGGGGCCTCGATGTAGCCGTAGCGGATGTTGAACCCGTGGGCGAAGAAGATGGCGTCGCCCTGCTCCAGGTTCGGGGCGATCGACTCGGCGTAGACGTGGCGCTGGACCTGGTCCGGCGTCAGGATCATGATGACGTCGGCTTCCTTGACGGCGTCCGCGACGGTGAGCACCCGCAGGCCCTCGGCCTCGGCCTTGGCCCGGGAGCGCGAGCCCTCGGCGAGGCCGATGCGCACGTCCACGCCGGAGTCGCGCAGGTTCAGCGCGTGGGCGTGGCCCTGCGAGCCGTAGCCGATGACGGCCACGGAGCGGTCCTGGATGATCGAGAGGTCGGCGTCGTCGTCGTAGAAGATCTCTGCCATGGGATTGTCTCCTTGAAGCATGGGTGGGCGCGGCGGGGGCACCGCCGCGAGGTGGTTGGGGTGTCTGTGGGCCGGCGCCCGCGTCCACCGCCGCCCGGGGGCGTCAGTGGCGCAGGGCGCGGTCGCTCATCGACTTGGGACCACGTCCGAGGGCCAGCGTACCGGCCCGGACGATCTCCCGGACGCCGAAGGGCTCCAGGATGTCCAGCAGCGCCCGGAGCTTCTCCGGGGCGCCGGTGGCCTCGATGACGAGCGACTCGGTGGAGACGTCGACAACGGTGGCCCGGAACAGGTCCGCGGCTTGGGTGACCTGCAGACGCGTCGCGGCGTCGGCGCGGACCTTGACCATGATGTGGTCCCGCTGCACCGACGAGTCGGGGGTGAGCTCGACGATCTTGATCACGTTGATGAGCTTGTTCAGCTGCTTGGTGACCTGTTCGAGCAGCTCGCCCTCGGCGTCCACCACCACGGTGATGCGGGAGACGCCGTCGAGCTCCGTGGGTCCCACGGCGAGCGAGTCGATGTTGAAGGCGCGGCGCGCGAACAGTCCGGCCACCCGGGTCAGCACGCCCGGCTTGTCCTCGACCAGCACGGAGAGGGTGTGTCGGCTCATGGGTCAGTCCTCCTCGTCCCAGTCGGGGGTCATGTTGCGGGCGATCTGGATCTGGTCGTTGGACACGCCGGTGGGCACCATCGGCCACACCATCGCGTCGGCGGAGACCACGAAGTCGATCACCACGGGGCGGTCGTTGATCTCGAGGGCCTGCCGGATGACGTCGTCCACGTCCTCGTCCCGGGTGCAGCGCAGGGCGGCGCACCCGTAGGCGTCGGCGAGCTTGACGAAGTCCGGCACCATGATGCTGTCGTGGCCCGTGTTCAGGTCGGTGTTGGAGTACCGGCCGTCGTAGAACAGGGTCTGCCACTGGCGCACCATGCCCAGCGAGGAGTTGTTGATCACCGCCACCTTGATCGGGATCTTGTTGATCGTGCAGGTGGCGAGCTCCTGGTTGGTCATCTGGAAGCAGCCGTCGCCGTCGATCGCCCAGACCACGCGGTCGGGCTGGGAGACCTTGGCGCCCATCGCGGCGGGCACGGCGAAGCCCATGGTCCCCAGTCCGGCCGAGTTCAGCCACTGCCGGGGCCGCTCGTACTGGACGAAGTGGGAGCTCCACATCTGGTGCTGGCCCACGCCGGAGACGTAGACGGCCTCCGGGCCGGTCAGGGCGGAGATCCGCTCGATGACGTGCTGCGGCGAGCCCAGTCCGTCCGCCGGCTTGGGGTAGCCCAGCGGGTAGGTGGCCTGCAGGCTGCTGAGCGCGGTCCACCACGAGGAGAGGTCGGGGCTGCCGCTGCGCTCGAACTCCTGGCGCACGGCGGTCACGAGGTCCGGCAGGATCTCCCTGACGTCGCCGACGATCGGGACGTCGGCGGTGCGGTTCTTGGAGATCTCGGCGGGGTCGATGTCCGCGTGGATGATCTTGGCCGTGGGTGCGAAGGTCTCCAGGTGGCCCGTGACGCGGTCGTCGAAGCGCGCGCCGAGGGTCACCAGCAGGTCGGCCTGCTGCATCGAGTACACCGCCGGGACGGTGCCGTGCATCCCTGGCATCCCCAGGTTCTGCTCGTGGGAGTCCGGGAACACGCCCCGGGCGGTCAGCGTGGTCACCACGGGGGCGCCGGTCAGCTCGGCCAGCTCCATGAGCTCGGCGGCCGCGTCGGCGCGCACCGTCCCGCCGCCCACGTAGAGCACGGGCCGCTGGGCCGCCGCGATGAGCTTGGCGGCCTCCCGGATCTGCTTGGCGTGCCCGCGCGTCACGGGCCGGTAGCCGGGCAGGTCCATCCGGGGCGGCCAGGAGAACGTCATGGTGTCCTGCTGGGCGTCCTTGGCGATGTCCACGAGCACCGGGCCCGGGCGCCCGGTCGAGGCCAGGTGGAACGCCTCGGCGAGCACCCGCGGGATGTCCTCGGCGTGCGTCACCAGGTAGGAGTGCTTGGTGACCGGCATCGTCATCCCCACGATGTCCGCCTCCTGGAAGGCGTCGGAGCCGATCACCTTGGACGAGACCTGCCCGGTGATCGCGACCATGGGGATGGAGTCCATGTGCGCGTCGGCGAGGGCGGTGACGAGGTTCGTGGCGCCGGGGCCGGAGGTCGCGATGCAGACGCCCACGCGGCCCGAGGCGAGGGCGTAGCCCTCGGCGGCGTGGCCGGCGCCCTGCTCGTGGCGGACCAGGATGTGGTTGATCCGGTCCGAGTCCAGGAGCGGGTCGTAGGTCGGCAGGATCGCGCCGCCGGGGAGGCCGAAGACGTCGGTGACGCCGAGCTCCTCCAGCGCCCGGATGACGGCCTGGGAGCCGGTCATCTCCGTGGGGGCCACCGTGCTGCCCGGGCCCATGACGGACGGGACGGCGGGGACGGACTTCTCCGGGGCCCCCGGGGGCCGGTGGTCAGCGGCGGTCTCCGCGCGCTTGGTGGCCATCAGCGCTGGGCTGATCGGCTGTCCCTTGCTCATGTCACTGTCCTTCTGGTCTGGCCTTCTGGGCTGGTGCTGCTGTTCCGGCTCGGCTGTCGCTCCGCCGTGGGCGCCGGGCAAGAAAAAAGGCCCTCGCGGCACCGGGAGGTGCGACAGGGCCCGTGCGCTCGACCGGTCGTCGGCTCAGGCCCCGCGTCCGACGAGGACGCGTACCGTGAGCTGGACGACACCGTGGCTGAGTTGCATGCTCCCATGCTCTGCCGCCCGGCCGAGCGTGTCAATCTTCGGACTCCTTGTCCCACGATGTGAGACACGGCACGTCCGGATCACCCCTCCGCGTCCGCCGGGACGTCCAGCCGCCCCTCCTGCTGCAGGAACAGGGGCCGCTCCCCCGCGGCGATGCGCTCGAGCTGGGTCCGCAGCAGCCGCCGCACGCGCGGCTTGTAGGACGTGCAGGATCCGCCGGTGTGCGGGGTGAGGATCGCCCCGGGGGCGCGGAACAGCGGGTGGTCGCCGGGGAAGGGCTCGGGCTCGACGACGTCGAGGGCGCAGCGGAGCCGCCCGGAGACGACCTCCGCGGTCAGCGCGGGGGTGTCGACCACCCGGCCGCGGCCCACGTTGACCACCAGGGCGTCGTCGGGCAGCAGGGACAGCACGCGGGCGTCGACGAGGCCGTCGGTCGCCGGGCTCGCGGGCAGGGCCACCACGAGCACGTCGGCGTCGGGCAGCAGGGCCGGCAGCTCGTCGATGCCGTGCACGGGACCGCGCTCGTCGGTGCGGGCCCGGGAGGCCACCCTCGTGACCTCGACCTCGAAGGGGAGCAGCCGGTCGACCACGGCGGAGCCGATCTCGCCCACGCCCAGCACCAGGGCGCGGCTGTCTGCCAGGGTGCGGGTCTCGAAGCGGCGCCAGATCCCGTCGCGCTGCTGCAGGACGGCACGGTCGAGCTCCCGCTGGGCGGCGATCATCAGCCCCAGGGCCAGCTCGGCGGTCCCGGCGGCGTGCACCCAGCCCGCCGTCGAGAGCGCGAGGTCGGGCCCGATGGCCTCCGGCACGCCGTCGAAGCCGGTGCTCTGCAGCTGCACGAGCCGCAGGCGGGTCGCGGCGGGCAGGGCCCCCACCCAGCGGCCGGTGAAGTACGGAGCCACCGCCACGTCGATCTCGTCGGCGCGGGCCCCGACCGGGTCCCCGGCCATGTCCCACAGGACGTAGCGGAAGCCCGGGACGCGGGCGCTCAGGTGGTCCACGAGCTCCTGCTCCGGGAGGGAGACCACGCGGAGCTCGGAGAGCGGGACGGACGGGGCGGACGGCGCGGGGGTCTGTGCGGAGGGCATGACGGCCATGCTAGACGCCGCCGCCGTCCGGACGGCGGCGGCGGAATGGACAAGGCGGGACGAGCTGGTAGAGTACTCTCTCGTTGCGAGGCGGGACCCGGCGGAAGCCGGCCGGCGCGATTCGGCCCCGGGCCGGGAGCGTGCTAGTGTTCTTGCCGCACCACCAGCGCCTCTAGCTCAATTGGCAGAGCAATTGACTCTTAATCAATGGGTTCTCGGTTCGAGTCCGAGGGGGCGCACCCCAGAAAAGGCCCCTGGTCAGCGGAAACGCAGGCCGGGGGCCTTTGTCATGTGGTGACTTTTCGGGGCGGCTCATCGTTTACTCATCACTTTCACGTGACTCGTCGGCACGGTGGAGCAGCTGGTAGATCCGGGATCGGTGCACCCCGGAGGCGGTGGCCAGTCGCGCGACGGGGACCCCGGTCCGGCTCAGGGACACGATGAGCTCGTGTCTACGGGTGGCCTTCGGCCCGCGCTCCTGGTCGAGGGCCTGGATCTCACGGCGTAGCTGCGCCAGTTCAGCGAGCTGGTTCTCGGTGGCGGGTTCGCTCATGGTGCTCGCTCTCCTCGAGGGGCTGTGGACCCTCAGCGTACGTCTACCCCCTCGACATGTCTAGAGGGTAGACACGGAAAGTTCTGGCGCTCACTCCCCCACGCGCATCGCCTCAATCACGTGCGCGACGTCCACCCCGGCGGCACGCTCCACGTAGTGCCGGCGGGTGACCTCCGGGCTGCTGTGCCCCAGCTGCGCGGCCGCAGAATCCATGCCCAGTTCCCGCTCTACCAGCGTGGCCACCGCCCTCCGCAGATGCCGCAGCTCCACCTGCTCCCACCCACCGGCCCTTGCCGCCCGCCAACTCCGCGACGCATTCGCCGGTTCCCACAGCCCCCCGGTCCTCGAGGGGAACACGAGCCCACCGAAGGCGGTGCCGGCCGTCCCGGCGCTCGCCGCGTCGGCCCGTCGTCGGCGGAGGACGTCGACGGCGAACTGGGGCATGGCCAGGGTCCGGCCCGAGGTCTGGGACTTCGGGTGCTCCTGCCGGTGCAGCCCGCCGTCCTTGGTGCGCACCACTGTGCCCGACACGGTGAGTGTTCCGGCCTTCAGGTCGATGTCGCTCCACCGCAGCCCGAGCACCTCCCCTGGGCGCAGGCCGGTGCCGATCAGCACGTCCAGCATGTCCAGGACCGCGGCGTTGCGCCGCGGCCCATGCCCCTGCTCTCCACGTGCCCAGGCGTGCACGTGTGCCCGCAGCGCGTGCACATCCCCCGGGGCCAGGGCACTCACCGGGGCCCGGTTGATCTTGGGCGCCCTCGAGGACCGGACGGGGTTCCCGGTGGCGGCGTCGTGACGGGCGGCGAGGTCCATCATCATGGACAGGATGGTGCGAGCCCGTCTGGCGGCGGTAGGCCCGCCCAAGGTGATGGTTCTCTCCCGCCCACCGGCCCCGACCACGGTGGACTGGCGTTTCTGCTCAACCCCGCGCACCAGGCCTTCGACGCGGGCGGTGGTGACCTCCCGGATCCGCCAGGCCCCGGCCCGCGGCAGGATGTGGGAGTCCAGTGCTTTCCGGTATGTGTCCCGGCTCCCACCGGACACGTCCAGGGTGTCGTACCAGGCCTCGGCGAGCACCCTTACCGGGGTGTCGGGGGTGAGTTCGGCACCGGCGACTTTGGGGCGGTCGTCGAGCCGGTGGTACAGCTCGGTCTGGGCCGCGCCCTTGGTGCGCCCGCGTGCTTCCACGAGACGGGTGATCCCGTCGGGATCCCGGTATCGGGTGCGGGCGCGCCAGGACCCGGTGGGCAGTTTCACCACGGACACCACCCCGTGGTGCCCGATCGGCAGCGGCGGCCGCGGGCTCATGCGGGGTCCGCCTTTCGGGTGGGTGTTGCCATGGTGGGCTCCTGCTCGGGCGTGTTGTCGTGTGACCGCGGTGGGTCAGATGTCGAGGTGCGCTTCCCAGCGCGCTCGCTGAATCGCCTTGGTCTCTTCGGGCCCGGCGTTTTCGAGGCGGTCGCGGAGCACGGAGGTGGTGACGCCGAGCTCTTCGGCCAGGGCGTGCATGGTGTCGTGCCAGTGCCGGTGTGCCCAGAGCCGGTCGCTGGGGATGAGCAGGCGGGCGGTTTCCGCCCGGACGGCTCGTTCCACTGTCTCCGGTTGGTGGCCGGCGTGGCCGTGTTCGAGGTGCACGAGCTCGTGCATCAGCGCGCAGCGGCGTTCGGTGTCACTGAGCCGGTCGTCAATCCAGATGGTCGAGTGTCCGTCCGTGACGGCCGCGTGTGTGTGGAGGCGGTGGTGTCGGACGGTGATGTGCGGGGGGAGCACGGTCCAAGGGTCCATGTCTATGAATGTAAGCAGGGTGACGGACACGCTAAGACGTCGTTAGCAAACAAGCCGCGCCCATGAGGACGCAGGACGGACCAGTGGCGTGTTGTCCCTAGCCGGGGAACCAGTTGTCCTTGTCCGGGCTGGTGCTGTCGACCGCCTTATCGTTCTCGGGCACTGCGCCCTCGCCTTCGGTGGAGTCCCCGAAACGGAAGTCCCCGAGGGCGATGATGGGCAGCCGCAGAGGGTGCGCGAAGCACCGCCCGGTCACGTCTTCGAGCATCTGGCGCAGGTACGGCACGTAGGCCATGAACCCGGTGCGGTTGACGAACTCCAGGGCTGCGGCCTCAGTCACCTCGAGAGGTTCGTCGAAGTCGAAGAGCATCGCCCCGTCGACGAGGACATAGCCAACGGGGGTGTCGGTCTCAAACCGGATCCGCATCCCCATGCCATCAGTGGTCTTGCTCAGCTTCAGGTCGAGCTCAGGCTCCACGGGCGCACCTTCAGCACTTACTCCCGGCTCCTGCTGCTCGGGCGTGGCCCGGGCATGGATGTCGTAGTACTGGATGCCGCTGATGCGGACGTGCGGGTACAGCTCCTCATAGGAACTGATCTGATGCGGCGCGGCGCTCTCAGGCATCCTCGGCAACCCTCCCGTGGTACGACCGGAACAGCTCGGACACGCGGTGCCCCTCGATGGCCACAGCTCGCACCGAAGTGTGGATCATGGCGGGACCAACCGTGAACGCCACGTGCCCAGGCACCCAGTTTCCGTTGTTCTCAGCAGCCCCTGCCATGCGCGCGTTAGCGCACGCGATGATGCCCGGGCTCAGCGGCATGTCCTCGTGCAGCTCATCGATAGGCTGCCGGCGGGTGAGACCCCACAGGTACACCTCGTACCAGGACCACAGCTGCACGGTGCCGGCGGCCTGGTAGTGCTTGGGGAAGTCCCGGCCCCGGGTGCCCTGCGCCCACAGGCGTGCGGCCTCATGGGTGACGTCGAACCGGTCGGCGATCTCACTGAGCGTCACAAGCTCGTGCTCGAAGCGCAGCGCTCGCAGGCGAGGCTCCAGCTCGTGCAGGAACCGCTCCATGGTGCGCACAGCATCCTCTTCGGTGTCGGCCTCGGCGATGAGTTCCAGCTCGTGCAGGTCGTCGATGGCCGCGGGGTAAACCCCCAGTGGCGCGTCGAAGAAACGCTGGGACAGGTCGGGGTCCTCGATGTCGAAAGGCTCGGTGATGACTCGGGCTTGATAGGTACGGCGCATGGTGTGTCTCCTTCGTGCGGCTAGTATGTGCACGGGCTGTTGGGAATGTCCAACAGATTTGACGGGCGGCGTGTCACGAATGGATTGCATTACAGCCCGGTGACGCGCAGCCCGTGTGGGCACCGCTTCACGTAGGCCTTGATCCGCTTCACCTGCTCCTCGTCCCCCGCCTTCGGGCTCGTCCAGATCGACTTCTGACAGCCCTTCCCGCACTTGATCACCCCTGCCGGATGCGCCCGAGGGTTCGAGCTCTTGTAAGTCCATCCCCGGCCCACCAACACCTTGATCAGCGCCCATACCTGCCGGCCCGGCTCTCCACCCATCAGGCATCCTCCTCCGGCGGCAACTGCGACCCCTCCGCATCAGCATCCTGAGCATCACGCTCCAAAATGCTCTCCTGCGGCGCGTCATACCCCGCCATCAACTCCTCATCCACCGGCAACCCACCCTCAACCACCCGGCGCTCACGGCGCCGCTGCTCCAGCTCATCCTCGGCCGGCGTGTCGAGAGGGTGCTGCTTCTCGTCGGAGACCAGGGCCAGCTCCGGTGTTTGCAGAAGGTCGTGCTCAGGCACGGGGCTCTCCCCCGCACGCGTAATGGGGGCGGCGTCTCGGACATCGCCATCACCTTCTCTGTTGGTCGCTGCCAACCTCACCCGGAGCTCATCGAGCAACTGTGCATCAGTAGCACCGGCCAACGGCGCGGCGCTCGGAGCGACGCGGACGCCAATAGCCGCCGCAGCCGCAGTGAGCACATCCAGCTCAGGTACTCGCAGAGCTCGCGAGAGCCCCTCGATGGTCTTCCGCTGAGGAGTCTGTTCCATGCGCGCTCGCGAATCGTTGAGCAGGTTGTAGACGGTCTGCTTCGACAAACCGGAACGGCGGATGAGTTCCGCTGTGCTGATTTGCTGGCGATCCATCTGCTCCAGCATGTAGCGCCCGAGTGCGTGCATGGCTCCTACTGTGGGTCGTCGGTGAGTGGCCGGCCAGAGGGGCACCTGAAAAGGTGTCAAGCAATCCAACGATAGTTGACGCCGCTCGGCGTCAACTACAGGCCGCGCCATGTGGCGCACTACGGCGGAAAAAAGCGCAAGGAAAGTGCTTGACTCCTGATCCACAGTCAATCAAGCTAGGACTATCAACACCACAAGGATTGACAACAAGTCAGGCAGGAGACGAAGATGATGACTACCCACAGACGTCGAGCTCAAGCGAAAGGGCGTTGGATGCAGCTAATCGATCCCAAAATCCTTCAAGCCCACATGACTCACCGGAAGATCACGCAAGCACGTCTTGCCAGCTATGTCGGCTGCTCCCGCCAGTTCATCCACTCTTTGCTGATCGAGGACAAGTACGACAAGGCGGCACGGCGCAGCTGCACCCCGGATCTTGCTCGCCGTATCGAGGAGGTACTAAACGTTCCGTCGGGTGCCATTTTCGTACCGAAGAAGTCCACCGAGATGGTGCCTACTGCACACGCTCGAAGGTCCAAGCCGGTGGCGGCGTGATCGCCCCGCTCGATCCCCGTGCGCGTCTCACCCCGCGGGAGGCCGCGGAGTACGTGGAGTTCTCGGAGAAGGCGATGCGCAACTGGCGTTCGGCTGGCACGGGCCCGGCCTACATCAAGGCCCATGGCCGGATCAGCTACGTCGTGGCGGATCTCGACCGGTGGCTGGAGTTCCACCGCGTGTCCCCTACCAGGACCACTCCTGCGCTGCTCCGCAGCGCATAAAGAAGGCCCTCACCTGAGGCAACAGGTGAGGGCCGATAGATCCCGTGAACGAATCTGACAGGAGCATACCAATGAACTCGGACAATACGAACCAGTCCCCGAACCACCCAGCTGTGCGTTCTCAGGCCGTCCCGGCCGAGGTGTACGCGGCGCGTCAGTTCGGGAAGCTGCTCCGGGCGGAGCGCATCACCCGGGGCTTCACCCGGGATGAGGTGCTGGCCGCGATGGGTCTGCACCCGGTGCACCACGCGTACATCCTCTTCGGCGTGGAGTCCGGTGACGTGGAGCTGACCGTGGGTCAGGCCCGGATGCTCGACCGGAAGCTGGGAATCCCGGCCCCGCACCTCATGGCCGAGGTCGGGCTGATGGATGCCCACCACCTGGAGCCCGAGGATGTGCCGTCCGCCGGCCGCCAGATCACCGGACCGTCGGTCGACACCACGGACCCGAAGTCGTTCCACCCCACGGCCGCAGCGGTGCTGTCGTTCGCGGCCGCGGCGTTGCTGATCCTGGCGACGATCACGGCGATCTGGGGCGGAGGCCCGTGGGGTGTGGCCGCGGCGATCATCTGCGGGCTGGGTGCCTGGGCGGCGCTGTCCGTCGGGTTCCTCAGCCTGTGGGCCAGGGCTTCGGTCCGGCAGTGGCAGCTCAACGCCGGTGGGCGGTGACCCCGGTGAGCCTCTCCCCCTGCTCCACACCGGTTGAGATCGTGACCTCCGCGCTCCGCCGCCGGGGCCTCGACCCGGACCTGTACGACCTCGAGGACCTGGTGCACGACCTGCGTGACGTCTCCGGGGCGCCGCTGATCGTGGTCTGCGCCTCGGATCTCTTCCCCGCTGTCGCCCGCGAGAACCTCAACGGCTGACCGCCCCACAGACCGGCGGGTCCCTGAGTGTCTGGGGGGACCCAGGGGCCCGCCACTTCTTCATCCATCACCACCCGCGAAGGGACCACCTGATGAGCACCACGATGAAGCGTTTCGAGTACATCTCCGGCGACCAGCTGCGCGTCGTCACCGTCGACGGCGAGCCCTGGTTCGTCGCCACCGACGTCGCCACCGTCCTGGGCCACCGCGACGCGGCAACCATGACCCGCTCTCTCGACGACGACGAGAAGGGTACGCACCAGACGCGTACCCTTGGCGGCGCGCAGACCGTCACCGTCATCACGGAGGCCGGCCTCTACCGGGCGATCCTTCAGCGCCAGACCGGGCGGATGGTCGAGGCCTCGACCCGGGCACAGGTGAAGGCGTTCCAGCGGTGGGTCACCCATGACGTGCTCCCGCAGATCCGCCGCACGGGCGCCTACGCGATGGAGCCGGTGAAGTCCCCGGCGGAGCTGACCCGACTGGAGATCCTCGAGCTGGCCATGGAGGCCGAGCGGGAGAACACGGTGCTGCGCGCCGCGCTGGAGTCGGCGACCCCGGCGATCGAGTACCACGACCGGTTCGTGGCCGACGGCGACGTGGAGACCATCAAGGCCTGGGGCATGCAGTTCGGTCTCACCGACAGGCAGGCCCGTGAGCAGCTGCTCGAGCGGAAGCTGATCTACCGATTCACGATCGGTGAGCGCTGGTCCGAGAGGCGCGGGATGAAGGTCACCGAGTACGAGTACCGGCCCTACGCCGCGCACCGTCACTTCTTCGACCTGCGGCCCCAGCACAACGCCCCGCGCTTCCACAACGGCCAGGTTCGCCAGACCCTCTACGTCCGCCAGGGCCAGGCCCTGGCGTTGGGCAAGCGGTGCTGTCTTACCCCGCTGTTCGTGCAGACCGAGATCTTCGACGGTGGTGAAGCGGCGTGACCATCACGGACAAGATCATCGAGCTCGTCGGCTACCTCGATGCCTGCGTCGTGGTGACCGGCGGGTACCACCTCAACATTAATCACTACGACTCCCAGCCCGGTCACCACATCATCCGCGTCCAGGTGTTTCCCGAGTCCCTGGAGCAGGCGCAGGACATATCTGACGTCCTCGACCTCACGTTCGTCCAGAGCGACCGGTTCCCCCACCAGTACGAAGCGACTCGGGACGGCGTGCACTTCTTCTTCCAGCTCAACCGTGACGACTCGGAGGGCAACCCGCCCCAGGTCACCGCGCCCGAGGAGGACGCGGCATGAGCCCTATCGAAGAGGTCCGGAACGCGCACCGTGAGTCCCCGTCCGGGACGTACGAGGGTGCGGCCGATCTGGCGTCGGACCGTGAGGTGCTGCTCGACATCGTCGCCCGGGTGGAGGCCCTGCACGCGCCGGTGACGGTCTGCGAGGACTGCGCCCACCCGACGAGCCCGGTGTGCCCCGCGGCGCGGTCCGGTCGCGTCTCTCACACCTTGTCGGTGGTTTGCGCGGCGTGCTGCACGGATGGGCGAAAGCACCAGCTCTCCATCTGCGTGATGACCCACGACCACACGGGGTCCCCCGAGGGCCGGTGCTTCACGATCGCCACGATCTACGCGAGCGGCGCCGAGGGCGGTGGTCCCGGTGACTGACCGCGACGACCGTACCGCGCGTTTGCGCCGGTTCTTCACCGCGGTGGAGGCCCTGCGCCCGGATGGCCCCGCGGCTGTGGAGCAGCTGCTCACGGCCCTGGATCAGATCCCTGTTTCTGCCCTACGACCCGAGGAGTCTTCGATGTCCACTCCCCTGCCGCCGGCGTTCAGCCCGGCTCTTGACCAGTTGCTCGAACGTGTCGCCGCAGATGTGCGGGAACGGGTGCATGGTGTTCTGCCTACGCCCCGTGAGGCGGGTGTCTTCACCACCGGTGGTGTCCTGGCCCCGCGGATCACGGATCCGACGAGGCGTCCGCGTCGCACGGAGCGGCCCCGCCTGAAGGTGGTGCACGCCTACGATGCGAGGTTGCGTCTGCCGGTGGACGCGCCGGAGAACTTGGCGGGTCGTGTGGCTGAGCGGCACATCGGTGAGTGGGTGGTGTACTACCTCGCTGAGGATCCGTTGCACGACGAGAAGCTGGGGACCTATGCGTCCCCGCGTCACGCGTTCGCGTCGTTGGACCACCACCTGCATGACATGGGTTTGGTGGAGGACCTGGTGGATCCGGCGGCGGATGTCCCAGCCGAGGGTGGTGTCTCTGATGCCGCGTGAGGGTGACAAGTTTTTCTGCGACCGGTGTGTCCGGGTGCTGAAGTTCCCGGGCCAGGGCAAGGGGTCCCCGGGTGCGGTCGCGGTGGCGGTGTTGACCGACGACGTGATGTGGTGCCAGATCTGCGTGTCCCGCCACGGTCTGCCGCCGGAGATGTCCGCGGACCCTGACTCGGCCCCTGTCCCGGTGCCGGCCGTATCGCCCGTACCGCTGCATGAGGCTCTGCTGTCCGCAGTGGAGACGTTGGATCGGGTGGAGGCCCGGGACGCGAAGGAGTCCCCGAAGGATGAGCGACCGGTGCGCCGCCCGTCCCGGCCTCGCCCGAAGACCCGGAACCTGATGGACGCGACTGCGTCGGCGGCCGCCCCGCAGGTCGCGAAGAAGTGGGCTGCGGAGATGCCCGGCCCGTCCCCGATCCGTCGCCCGTCGGTGGCGGAGAAGTACGGCAAGCCGGCTCCTGCCCCGATCTCGGTGGCTCAGGCTCGGGCCCGCCAGCTGGCGTTCGCGCAGGCCTACGCGGTGAAGCACGGCCATCTGATGGCCCCGCCGACCCGTCGGGGCGTGGTGCCTCACGATGAGATCGCCGCGGCGGTGGCGGCTGTCGGGGAGGACGCCCCGCCGGTGTACGGCCACGGACAGCTGTTGACCGCCCCGCAGGCGGCCGACTACCTGGGGATCGCTTCGACGACGTTCTCGAAGTGGAAGAAGCTCTACGGGTGCCCGGTGGCGGAGCGCACCGTCACGGGTCTGGACCGGGGCGGCGTCGCGCTGTACCGGATGGAGGACGTTGAGGCGCTGCGTTCTGATGCGGAGGCCGCCCAGTCCGCCAGGGCCCGGGAGGCGGCGGCACCGTCCGTGGCCGCCCGCGCTGCCCGGGTCTCGGAGCGGCTGGAGGATCTGCACCGCCTCCTCGCCGAGGGCCGGTCCCGGGAGGAGGCCGCGCGGATCGCCGGGTACCGCAGTGTCAACTCCGCCCGCGCCGCCGCCTGTGGTGCCGGGCGGGCCGATATCCAGGCCCTGCTGCGCACCAGGGTCAAGGCCGGCCCCGCCGAGGTGGAGGAACGCATCCGGGTCCTCGAGGAGCTGTGCACCAACGGTGACGCTTTCGGTGATTCCTGGAAGCGGGCCGGGTGGACGTCGAGGTCGGCCGCGGAGCGGTCCCTGGAACGCCATGACCGCCACGACCTCGCGTCGTGGATCCGGACCGGCACCCGACCAGCCGTGGCCCAGGAGCGTGCGGCATGAGCGTGACCTTGACCGATCTCTTCTGCGGCGCCGGAGGATCCTCCACCGGGGCGATCCAGATGCCTGGCGTGACCGTCCGCGCCGCGTCCAACCACTGGCAGCTCGCCGTGGACACCCACAACACCAACCACCCCGACGCCGACCACATCTGCGCGGACCTCTCCCAGATCAACCCGGCCTACTTCCCCAAGACCGACATCCTCTGGGCATCCCCCGAGTGCACCAACCACTCCATCGCCAAGGGCAAGGCCCGCCACAACCAAGAGCCGGATCTGTTCGGCGATGCCCTGCCCGCCGAGGCGGCCGAGCGATCCCGCGCCACCATGTGGGACGTCCCCCGCTTCGCCGAGGTCCACAAGTACCAGTCAGTGATCGTCGAGAACGTCGTCGACGCCGCGAACTGGATCCCGTTCAAGGCCTGGCTCCTGGCCATGGACTCCCTCGGATACGAGTCCCGCACGGTCTACATGAACTCGATGCACGCCTGGGCCGGAGGCGCCGCCGCCCCGCAGTCCCGGGACCGCATGTACGTCGTGTTCTGGCGCAAGGGCAACCGGAAACCGGACCTCGAGCACATGCAGCGACCCCCGGCCTGGTGCTCCGAGCACGGCGAGATCCGCGCCATGCAGGCATGGAAGAACCCGGACAAGCGCTGGGGCCGCTACCGCGCCCAGTACGTCTACCGGTGCCCGCAGGTGTCCTGCCGGAACCAGATTGTGGAGCCCGCATGGTTGCCGGCCGCGTCGATCATCGACTGGTCCGACCTCGGCACCCGCATCGGCGACCGTGACCGGCCGCTGGCGGAGAAGACCATGCGCCGCATCCAGGCGGGCATCGACCGGTACTGGAAGGGCCGCCCGGAGCCGCTCGTGGTGAACAACGTCTCCGGGTCCGACTGGACCCGCTCGTCCACGGTGCACGAGCCGACCCCGACGATGGTCGCCGGTGGGCTGCACGCCTCCCTGCTCGTCCCGGTCGAGGGTCGGCTGGGCAAGGAGGCGCAGCCCGTCGGGATCCCGGCGCGGACGCAGACCACCCGCAACGAGACCGGCGTCTGCTTCCCCGCGATGCACCTCGAGGCCGCGGGCAACACCTACGACGCCGCGGACCCGAAGCACCCGGCGCACGGCCGGGCGGACGGCTACTACCGGGTGTGGCCCGGCGAGGACCCGTTCAAGACGATGCACACCACCGCGTCGAAGGGTGTCGCGTTCCCGCCGTTCATCGCCGAGCTCCGCGGCGGCGGCTCGGATGCGAGATCCACCGGAGAGGCGCTGTCCACGGTCACGGCATCCGGGAACCACCACGCACTGATCATGCGGAACAACACCGGCGGCGCCGAGATGTCCACCCCGGTGCACGAGCCCGTCCGCACGGTCACCACGCACGGCCACCAGTCCCTCATCACCGAGGGCCGGACCATCGCCCCCGAGGACTGCCGATTCCGGATGCTCTCCCCTCGCGAAATCAAGACGGCCATGGCCTTCCCCGCGGAGTACCAGCTGCTCGGCAACAAGCGCGAGCAGGTCCGCATGTCCGGCAACGCCGTCACCCCACCCGCAGCTCGAGACCTGATCACCACCGTCGCCGAAGCCCTCGGCACCAATTAGGAGGACTGACCAATGCCCACCAACGACTCCCCGCGCCCCGTCCCAACCCCGGCTGAACTGCACGCCATGTCTCGCGCTGTAGGACAGGCCCGGCTCCGCGAGTTCGCTGACTCCGTCTCCGAGGAGATCGACGCCCGCGAGAAGACCGCGAAGGAGGAGCGTGACGACGCCCGCTTCGCGGAGGCTCACCGAGAGGAGCAGTCCGCCAGCCCGACCCCGGCGGATGTCGTCCCCGCGCTCTCCCAGTCCCCGTTCCATCGTGTCCCGGTGGTGGAGCTGACGAGGGAGCAGCGCCTCCGGGTGGAGGCCTTGCATGCGGCCCGCCGGGTGCTGGGGAACCCGCACACCAAGGGCGGGCAGATTGCCGCGGCGTGGGCGCAGCAGACCATCGAGCTCGCCGACTACATCGTCACCGGCGACGTCTTCCAGGAGTTCGCCCAGGACGAGGTGGAGGGCACCGATGCCCGGCCGGAGCCCGCTGCCCGCCCGGACGGTGTGCGTGTCATCGAGATCGACCCGGACAAGCCCCTCCCCGCTGATGCCCCGCCGGCCCTGCACGCGTTCGTGCGGCAGATGAAGGAGGCCGCCGCGGTGGCCGCGGATCCGGAGGCGCGGGCTCAGCGCACACGGGCCTACGTCGACAGCGTCCGCTCCCGCCCGGATGGGCTGAAGGAGCTCAACGCGCAGGGCTACTTCCCGGTGGACGGCTCCGAGCCGCCCCGGGACGAGCCCCTCCATGACGCTTACTGCCGCCGATGGGCCTTCAACCAGGAAACGGGCAGGTGGACGCGCGAGGTCCTCCCCTCGGACGTCACCGGTAAGCCGTCCATCATCTCCGCGGCCTGGGGCCCCGTCCTCGCGGAGCACGGCCCGTTCCATTTCTGCGGCTGACCGGCCCGGACGAGACCGAAAGGAGTGAGTCGTGACTACTGATGTCCGCACCGTGGTGTCGTACGTGGGCGGGAAGTATCAGGCGTTGATCGTGGACCGGGTGCCGGCGGATGTGCCGGTGGAGGTTCACCGAGGCCTGCTGGTGGAGAAGTTGGTGCACGAGCTGTCGTGCAAGGGGTACACGGTGCGCCGGTACAAGATCGTGGCCCGTCCGGTGCCGGCCCCGTCGGGTCGCCCGCGGGGTCTGCATGTGCGGGTGGAGTACACCTACAACGCGATGTCCCCGGACCAGGTCCAGGCTCGGAAGAAAGCCATTCGGCTCGGGTGGGAGACGGGGCTGGTGTTCCGGGAGTTCCGGGCCAATGGCTCCCCGGAGGAGATCCGGTCCCTGGGCGCGATCACTCTGTCCCCGTACCACCCGGCCATGGTCCACGACGATCCGGAGGCCGCCGTGGTGTTGCACGCCGCGTGGATCAAGGGCCGCACCGCGGGGAAGGACGGCAAGCCATGTCCCGCGTGACCAACCCACCCGCCCCGCCCCCCGCGTCGTGGAAGACACGGCAACAGTTCCAGACCCTGATCGCCTCCCTAAGGCTCCAGAGCCGGGAGCTGGCCGAGGGAGACCCGAACTTCGTTCTCGAGGCGTCCTGGCAGCTGGCACTGGCCCTGCGTTGGCCCACGGTGGACGACGTCGCAACCGAGCTCGCCAACGCGCTCGGGGTGGGGTGGGGCGCCGCATACCGGATGTGGGCCCACGGACACATTGGCTGCACCTGCCCTGTCGGATGGGTGTCCTACTCCGAAGTCGGCCCGCATCCCACCCCTGAATGTCCCGTCCACGAGGAGAACTCACGATGACCGCGACCGAGAAGGCCCTCCCAGTCATCACTCGAGACCCGGTGATCCTTGGGGACTTCCACGAGGCCTACGACAAACACCGCATCACACAGCAGCGTGCCCTCGATGACGCGAAGGCCATGGGCGCCGAGGGACTTCACCAGTTCACGTCGTTCTTCGGGGACGTCCACGTCGTGGGGCTGCTCCCGACCCCCGGTAAGGAACCGCCCGCCGGGTGGTTCTTGCGGAAGAAGGACGGGGTGTGGCGGCCCCTGCGCAAGACGAAGAACAGCCCGCAGGAGGTCCTGGATGCTCACCAGTGGGTGACCGACCACAGGGTGGCTCCGAAGCCCGCGTTCGTCCTCAAGGACTATGGGCTGGAGGCCACGACAAGGAGCCCCGCGGACCGGGACGGCAGCTTCCAGTGGGGGCCGGCCAAGGTCCAGATCCTGTCCGACGCCATCGTGGTGGACCCGCGGCTCGGCTCGTGGTTCAGCGGCGCCCCTGACCCCGTGTACTGGACACCGATCAAGCGCTCCGAGCACGAGGCCCTCCTCGAGCAGGAGGCCGACCGTGGTTGAGAACCCGCACATCCTCGTCGTCACCACCGACCCGGACGACCCGGAGGAGTTCCGCGGCGTGGTTGAGTGCCACGACCCGGAGCGGACGCACTGCAAGCTCTGGTTCGAGTGCCGCGCCTGCCGGAACACCGAGCGTGCCGAACACGCTGCGGGCGGCGGTTTCGAGCAGGTCATTCACGGCGAGGTGCACCACGTCTACGAGGGCATGCTCATGACCGACTCCGGTCAGTGCATCAGCGCTTACGACGACGGCCCCGCGGCGGCCGACGAAGCGGCCGACGACATCGGCCTCACCGGCCGCTGGTACGTCGACGTGGAGTGGTGCGAAGGCCTCATCGTCAACGCCGGCGGCCACCCGGAGCGCGCACCCGAGGAGGCCACCGGTGCTTGAGACCGCGCCCTCCGAGACCTGTTGCTGCCTACCCGCCCGGGAGGGCAAGGCCGCCCGCCGTTCCAACGCCTGCCCCATGCACGGGTGCACGTGCGGCGTAGGCCGGCACGGCCGCGCCGAGGACCGCGCGAAGGTCGACGGCTCCTGTCCCTCCCACGGCACCGCCCCCTCCTTGGCGGTGCCGCAGGGCGCCCGCCCTACCCGTGTCGTCCCGCCCCTGGATCCGTTCGTGCTGGCGGAGGTGGACCTGGAGATCCTCGCGCTGGAGAAGCAGGTCTTCAAGTACCAGGGGGCGAAAGACCAGCGGGCGGCCGAGGTCATCGGCGGCCGGTACGGCGGGGTCACACCGACCCGCTACTACCAGCGCCTCAACCAGCTCATCGATCATCCCGAAGCGAACCGTCTGGAACCGGCCCTGTGTGACCGGCTCCGGACCCAACGAGAGGACCGCCGACCGTGACCACCACCGCACCGCGCCTGATCCTGGCGCCCCAGCACTCCCAGGAGCTCCGGGCGCGCCATGCCCCGCGCTTCGGGGAACGCCCCAAGGCCGTGACCTTGGGCCCCGAGTTCGGCTTGCCCATGGCCCGCTACTACGTCCACCCGGACGGCTCTCTCACCCGCCCCCGCGACGAGCTCAGCGCCGCGGTCATCAATATCGCTGAGGCGATCAACCGGATAACCGGCCTGTACACCCCGGCCTACAAGACCCTCCAGGCCGCCGCCGCCCAGACCCGAGACGACTTCACGAAGGGAGCCTGACCATGGCCACGCAGAAGATCGAGACCGCCGAGGAGCTCGAGGCGTTGCTGGGCTCCGGCGACATCGGGGAGGGCGCGCTCGTGAGGGAGGAGGCCGGGGACGTCTGGTTCGTCTATGACACGGAGGACGGGCTTTGGGCTGTCCGGACCCCGACCGAGGAGGAGTGGTACGCGCGCAGGCAGTCGCCCGTCCTGGTCCCGTTCGAGGACTTCTCGCTGCCCCTGTACGTGACGACTGAGAAGCTCGCCGAGCCGTCTCGCCCTCGCGTGGTCTGTATCTGCGGCTCGACCCGCTTCCGGTCCGAGATCGCCGAGGCGAACCGGGTCGTGACCATGGCCGGCCGGATCGTGGTGGCACCCGGTGTCTATGGGCACGACGGCGATCCCATGACCGACGACGACAAGACCCGTCTCGACGATCTGCACCGCCGCAAGATCGACCTCGCCTATGAGGTGCTCGTCGTGAACCCCGGCGGGTACATCGGACACTCCACACGCCTCGAGATCGGCTACGCCGTGCTCTCCGGAAAGCCGGTCCGCTACACCTGGGCCGGCGAGCTGGACGCCTACACCTGGGTCGACGAGGAGGACCCCGGTGTCTGAGTACCCCGAGTACGCCGAGCTCCAGGGGCTCCGCGCTGAGGACAACCGCCGGCGGGCTGGGGAGCTTGCGAAGACGCGCAAGAAGATCGCTCTCAAACGCGAGCTGCTCGCCCTGGCCCTCGGGATGCACTCAGCCGATGACCGGTCCCACTACCTCCGCGCCACGGCCAGAGGGTCCACCCCGCACCCGCGCGGACCTCGCTGGCAGCGTCGCCGCCTCCTCCGGATCGCGGCCCGCTACGACGCGATCGCCCGCACCTACCGGCGCGCCCTCGTGGAAACGAACCGCGCCTACCACCCGCCCGTGATCAAGAAGGGACTGACCCGATGACCGACATCGACCTCACCCCCGCCACCGAAGCGGCCGCGAAAGCGGTCCGCGGCTCCCGGGAGTACTTCGCCGCAGGCTTCGGTGTCCCCGACGTCGCCCGCGACCAGCACCACTTCGGGGTTGACGGCCACCCAGGCGTCACCCGTGTCGCCGTCGAAGCCGCCACCCCGCTGATCGCCGCGGCCGTGCTCGACATGGTGGCCGACAAGATCGGCCCCTACACCCTGGCCGACCCGGCCATCACCGACCCGGCCACCGGCGAGTACGTGACCGGCGGATCCATGGCCATCCAGCTCAGCGAAGACGGGGAAGACGCAGCCATCGTCCGCAGCTACCTCCGCCACCTCGCCGACCAGTACCGCAAAGAGACCACCAGTGCCTGATCAGATCACCACCCCCTACCCCGAACCAACCCCCGCAGCGCTGACGGCGCTCGCCGCGGCCACCGCCCAGGCTCGCGCCGTGGTCGTGTACACCATGCCGTCCTGCATCCAGTGCGACCGCACCAAGGCGTGGCTGACCCGCAAGGGTGTGCAGTTCACCGAGGTCGACATCACCACAGACCCGGCCGCCCACAGGTTCGTGACCGAGGTCCTGGGATACCAGCAGGCGCCCGTGGTCGTTGTCGACGCCCCGGACTCCGAACCCGGCCAGGAGTCATTCATCCACTGGTCCGGTTTCCGCCCGGACCAGCTCACGATCGCCCTCCCGATGATCGGAGTTCAGCGATGAGCACCGACCAACCTCAGAACAGCGACGAGCAGCCTCAGCAATGGGTGATCGCCTACTGCGCCAACCTCCGGTTCCTCGGAGTGCAGATGGGCGAAGCCGTCCGAAAGTTCCAGGCCTCGAGGGGGAACCTGTGATCGCCATCCTCGCCGTCTACGGCCTCGCTACGGCGTGCGGCGCCGCTGTCATCTCCGCGGCCATCTACGGCCGGACCATCACGAACCAGGGGGCCTGACATGGGATACGCCCACTACGAACTACCGGACGGACGCGAAGCCGGGTACGGGGTAGAAGCCGAGTGCGACGCCCCCGGGTGCACCAACAAAGTACACCGGGGCTTGGACCAGCTCTGTGGAGAGACCCCGGATGGCCACCGCGGCCCCGATGAGTACGGGTGCGGAAAGTACTTCTGCACCGAGCTCCCCTCTCACCATGACTGCCCGAACCCCGCGTGCGGACAGTACTCACCGGACGGGGACCTCTACTGTCAGCGCCCCCGAGGGCACGAACTGCCCCACCGAGACGCGTGGTCCGGCGAGACCTTTATCAAGACCGAATCCGACCCGGAGGAAGCATGACTGACATCGACCTCACCCCCATGAACGAGGCCACCGCCCGCGCCCTGTTCGCCGAAGACCTCGCCGAGCAGTGCATCCGCCGGCAACCCCAGGAGTCAGCAGAAAAGGCGGCGGCGGCCCGCATCTGGCTCCGCGAGTACGCGCTGAACAGATGGGACACCGGCACCGTCAACCAAGACACGGTCTACCGCTACCGAGAGCTCGCGCTCGCGGCGACGCTCACCACGTGGAAGGACGTGGCACGGCAGGCGTGGGACCACTGCGCCGACCAGCTCGACGCCTCGTCCGGGCTGATGAACGCCTCCGAGCTGAAGGACGCCAACCCCTACGGGGAGGGGACCCGATGACGACGATCAGTGTTGACGGCCAGCAGCTGGCCCATGCGATCAAGGCCGTGCACCCGCATGTGCCGAAGCTCAAGGACAACGTCGAGGGCTCGTGCATGCACTTCCACATCACGCCCACAGCTGAGTTGCTGGTATCCGCCCACGGGGGCGGCACCGGTGCGGCCGCGGTCGTGCCGATCTTCGCCGACGACTGGGACGGGGAGGTCACCGACTTCCAGCTGTTCAAGGACGACGCGCCGAAGGTGCCGGCCGTGCTCTCCCCCCGGGAGGAGACCGTCATCGAGATCACGATCACCCATGACGTGAAGCGCCTGCCCCAGGAGTTCAACACCAAGACCGGGGAGGCCCTGCCGATCAAGACGGAGCGGCGCACCGAGGTCGAGTTCGTGGAGGCCGACCAGCTGTTCGGCGGACGCCGCCTGCGCATGGGCGGGATCGACGGCCGCCAGTACGCCCCGGACCGCATGTGGGCCCGGCTCCGCGACTCGACCCTGATCGCGTCTTCGATCGTGGACCTCAAAACCGACCCGGACCTGCTGGCCCGTTTCAAGACCGCGGCCCGGCTATACGAGGAGTCAGCCGAGTTCCGGGCCGCCGGCGGTGCCGAGCTCTACGTGCAGATCGGCAGCTACTTCATGGGCTACTGCTACGGCTCCCCGGTGGACACCCCGCTCGAGGGCGCCCCGGGAAGCTCTTGGCACCCCCGCCTCGAGGCGGTGCTCACCGCCTCCACCGAGTCCGCCGCCTCCAGCTTCCTCAAGGACGGCGCCGGATTCGTCTCCGGCGAGGACGGCGCACGCTCATGGCTCGCCGAGGCATTCGAGTCCCCCGCCATGAAGGAGATCGTCGACGACCTGGCCAACAAGGGCACGACCGTGAGCATCCTCCACCCCACCGTGACCAAGCTCTCCGACCCGGAGCCCGACCTCATCCGCAAGGCCGCAGAGCTCGTCATCACCACCCAGTTCGGATCCGTGTCCATGCTCCAGCGCAAGCTGCGCATCGGCTTCGCCCGAGCCGTCCGACTTGCCGACCAACTCGAAGACCACGGCATCCTCGGCGCCTCCGAGAACGGCAAGAGCCGCGAGGTCCTCATCCCCACTGAAGGCCTCGACGACGCGCTCGCGGCCCTCCCCACGGACAAGGAGTCCTGATCATGAGCACTCAGACCATCACCGCCGGCCAGCTGAACCATGAGCACCTGGAGAAGCTCCTCACCATCGAAGGTTCCCAAGCCGGAGAGAAGGGCCAGGCCCTCACGATGACGATCGACCAGGTCGCCCACGCTGGTCGAGGCGTGACCGTCTACGGCATGTGCCTCGGCGAGAGCACGCAGAGGGTGCTCGCCCCCTCGAAGGCGATTGTCCTCACGGACGCACCGACCACCGAGGAGTCCTGACCATGCGCATCCTCGGACATCTCCTGCTCTGCGCCTCCGTGCTCGCGCTCCTCTCGGCCATCTGGGTGGCCGAGTACCGGTGGCAGAGCGCAGCGTCCGCCGTGGTGCTGCTCCTCGTGGGCGCCGCCGTGCTCGGACAGATCGACAAGACCACCACCCGGAAGGACTCCTGATGGAACTCGTGAAGCACCTGCAGCTCCCGGACGGGACGTGCATCTGCCACTCGGATCACCGGGTGGCCGAGGTACGGCGGGCGGCCCGCGCCCCGATCTGCCCGGAGTGCCGTTCCGGGAAGCACGACAACTGCGACGGCGAGGCACTCAACGAGGCCACGGACGAGATCGTCCCCTGCACCTGCCCGCCCGCCTTCCACCCGAAAGGATCCCGGCCATGACCCAGTCGCACGAACCGATGGACGTGCACTACCACGTCGAACGCGACCCCAAGGGAGGGACCTGGACTACCCCGGTGCCCCTGATGAACTACGACTGGTCTGACCTGGACAAGCTCCGCTGGCACGCCGGGTGTCTGAAGGCCGCCACCGGGGTCACCGTCAACATCGTCACCGACGTCCGGACCGATCTCATCACCGGCCGCACCTTCCCCGGCGAGTACGGCTACAGCGTGGGCAGCTACTCCGGCGGCGCCTACAGCTACGACAAGATGTGGGCCTGGATCAACGGAGTCCGCACCGGCCACGCGCTCGCGACCGAGGGCGGTGGCGCATGATCCCCGTCGACCAGGACATCCTCGCGGCCAACGACGATGGCACGGACGCCAACGGTGTCCCCGGGAACTGCTATCAGGCGTGCCTGGCGTCCATCGTCGAGAAGCCCCTGGCGAACGTCCCTCACATCGTCTCCCTCCCCGGGGACTGGTGGATCAACGTCCAGGCATGGGCGCACCACGAGGGCCTGATGCACACCTTCCTCACCGCTGACGACGAGGACCGGTTGACCGCCATCCGCCGGGCCGGGGACGTGCTCGGCATCATCGGCGCCGGCCCTTCCCCGCGCGGCCCGTTCCTGCACGCTGTGGTCCTCGACCCGGACACCCTGGGCCTCGCCCACGACCCGCACCCGTCCCGGAAGGGCCTCATCGAGACCCAGGCCATCGAGGTGATCTGGCGTCCTCATCGAGTGCCGCTCACGCACATCGATGCTCTCCCCGAGGGAGTCGCAGCATGAGCGCCCCCAAGCGGATCCCGCGCAAGCGCACGCAGGGTTGGCGCATGCCCGAGAACACCGTCTACGTCGGACGTGGAAGCCGCTGGGGCAACCCGTGGCGCGTCGAGGACGGCATGAGCCCCAACGGCGCCGTCTGGCGGTACCGCGACGCTGTGAACGGCCTCCTGCCCTTCACCACTGTGCCCAGCGCCGGAGAGATCCGGAGCCTGCTGGACGGCAAGGACCTCGCCTGCTGGTGCCCGCTCGACCAGCCCTGCCACGCAGACGTGCTCCTCGAAATCGCGAACGGCGGCCGGTCATGACCGCATACGGGGCGAACCCCGCACCCCACACGTGCGGGTATCCCATGGGGCCAGCATCGCGCCCCGACCAGGTGTGGCGCTGCTGGTGCGGCCAGGCCTGGCACGCCACCACCGCCAACGACGTCTTCACCGGTGGCCCGATCTACATCTGGGCCCGCGTCGGCTGGTGGAACCTCCGCGCCCGCCGCCGCCTCGCACGGCAGTCCAGGAGCACCGGATGAACCGCCCCCAGCTCATGGGCAACGGCGCTCGCCGCGATACCCCGGCTGGGCCCAGGGACTTCTCCCGGTCCCACTCGGCCACGGCCGGGGTCGTGGCGGCCACGGAGGCCTACGCCGGTCGGCTCATCAGCATCGGCACCAAGGACGGCCCCGGCCTCGTCGTCCTGACCGGCGCCGAGATCTACTCCGATGCCGTGGTGCTGGCCTTCCGATACCGCGACGGCCGAACCAGCTCCCGGAGCCTGGACCCCGCCCCCACTGTCCTGATCCACCGCACCCGCTAGGAGACCCCTCAGATGCTCCCACCAGCACCATCCACCCACCGCCCTGACTCCGGCCTCACGGCTGTTGAGCGGGTCCCGGCCGCCTCCGTGGCGGCGACGGAGGTGGGTGCCTGATGTCGTGGGTGAGGCTCGGGGACGAATCCGGGATGCATGAGGTGGTGATGGCTCCTCTCAACTGGGAGGAGGCACCCTTGGATCGCGCGTGGGTGCTGTTCGGAGTCATGACCCGGGCAGTGACTTTCGTGGCGATGCACAAGGGCGACTACATCCTCACGCGTGCGAAGTTTATGCAGGCTGCCATGCCCGTCCCGTACTGGGATGAGCTGTGGGGCCAGGCGGTGCGCGCCGGGTACGGACACGAGGTGAAGCTCGAGGACGGCACCCGCGCGCTGAAGCTGGTTGAGGACAAGACGCTCTACCACATGATCAGCCGTGAGGCGAAGGAGGCGAACAACCAGCACCGCAACGACACCCGAAAGGCAGACGTACGGGCGCGGGTGAAGCAGCGCGACGGTGACAATTGCCGGTGGTGCGGGAAGGTGGTCGAGTTCAACGACCACCGATCCTCCCGGGCCGGCACCTATTCCGCCGTCAGTGACCTTCCTCCCGAGCACCTGGATCACCTGCACGGCAAGGACCCGAAGGGCAAGCCGGCGAAGCCGGACATGCTCGTCGTGTCCTGCGGCCCGTGCAACCAGTCCCGTCAGGACGACCGCGAAGGCTGGACCAAACAGCTGCGTCCCGTTCCAGATGAGCCGTTCTACAGCGTGGACACGGCGGCCTACATCAAGCGGCACCTCAACATCGACGTCGAACCGTCCGAGCACCGGACGAAGTACACGCTCACCGAGGCGCCCCCCGTGGTGACTCCACCGGACAGTGCTCCCTCCCCGGAGGTTGAGCACACCGGCGTAGAGCCCCACGGGCAGGTTTCCAGTTCCACTGCCCGTACTGAATCGGAAGCTCCGACGGAACCGGTTTTGCCGGGTCGGGTCGGGACGGGTCTGGAAGGGAAGGAAAGGGAAGGGCCGGGACTGGACGGGGGCGCGACTCCCCCACCCCCTCAGGAGAGCCGCCACGAGAACCCACCCACAGACCCACCACGCCCAGGTGACCACAAGCCTGGCAAGCGGAAGAGACCTCGTAGGAGGAAGAAGAAGTGACCACCGCCCGTGACTTCATGGACCAGCTAACTCTCAAGTGGTCTGAGGACCAGTTGCAGAACCACGTGCTCCAGCTCGCCACCGTCTTCGGCTGGCGCTTCCATCACGAGACCGACTCCCGGCGTTCCCGCCCCGGCTTCCCGGACCTCGTGCTCGTCCACCCGAAGCTCGGCCGTGTGCTCTGGCGTGAGCTGAAGTCCGAGCGCGGGCGCGTCCGCCCGGAGCAGCGCGAGTGGATCAACGACCTGCAAGCCGCCGAGGCCGACGCTGACATTTGGCGTCCCCGTGACGTCGTGTCCGGCCGCATCGAGAAGGAGCTCCGCCCATGATCACCGTCCCTGGCGTCTCGGACACCTGCGCCCACTGCGGCCTGCCCGCGCTGGGCTTCGCCACCGGCAACGCCGAGCGGCTGTGCCACGACGACGCCCGCGATTGCTACGAGCTCGTCACCGTCCACGACCACCCCACACCGTGCCGCTGCACCGAGGAGCAGTCATGACCGCCCGCGTACACCAGGACCCTCCGACGTACTCGAACGGCCAGCCTCTGAGGTCAGCTGTGGAGCTGCGCCCCTACGGGTGCACCTGCCGTGTCGTCCACAAGAGCGGGATGCACGAGGGCAAGCGCTACGACCGGGTCACGTACATCGAGCCTGACTGTCCCTTCCGCGATCGGCACCTCGGCCAGGTGAAGTCATGACGACGCCCACGGTCCTCATTTTCGCCGCGGTGGCCGGCACCGTGGTTGGCACGGCCGCCGGCGCTGTCCTTGCGTCTCGGGCCTGGACCGCTGCTTCCGGAGAGACCCGCCACCGCCCGAAGGAGTACCTGTCATGAGCACTGTCGAGAACCTCGCGGAGAAGTACCACGGGATGTACCGGTGGGAGTCCGATCCGGACAAGGACGGCGACACGGTACGTGCCACGAACTGCCGGTCTGGCCAGGTTGTTCTGACAACCGGCAGTGACAAGTCCACGACCAGCGCGCTCCTCTCCCGGGAAGAGGCGCAGGAGCTTGCCCTCGCTCTGCTGTACCTGATTGACGGCGAGCACCCTCAGCACCAGAACGAGACGGAGAACCACTGATGCCAGCGACCTGCCACTGCACCGCCCCGGCCACGATCGGGCAGCTCTGCACGGCCCATGCTTCGACCTTGCGGGAGGAGCTTCGGCGCAGCATCGAGATCCTGCGGGATCTCGATGTGAACATCACGAACCAGGCCAAGCAGGGAGGGAACAACGGGACCGGCGAGCGCATGGCGTTTGATGTCTCGGCGTCTGATGCACGTGAGGACGTGGTGGTGGTGCTCCGGTCGGCTGCTCAGCTGGCGGATCCTCAGGCGCGGTTTCGGTATGACGAGAGGCCGGCGCATCTGGTGGCGCGGGCCTGGCATCTGCCGGGGTTTCAGCAGTTGTGTCGGAGTCCGCAGGTGCACATCGTGGCGCAGGACCTTCATGATGCGTTGGTGGCGGCGGGTCGTGTGTTGGAGCCGGCGGAGGAGCGGCGGGTGCTGGGGGCGTGTGAGTGTGGGGAGTTCGTGGTCACGCGTCGGGATGAGGGGTTGGCGCGGTGTCGGCGGTGTGGGGCGGAGTACGACATCGAAGCGTGGGATGAGGGGCGGGCTCAGTTGGCGGTGGAGGCGCGGGGTCAGGTGGGGACGTTGCCTGAGCTGGCGGTGTTTTTGACGCGGTCGTTGAAGGTGCCTGTGACGGCGCGGACGTTGCAGCGGTGGGCGGCGAGGGAGGTGATTCGCCCGTTCGTGGAGGGGAAGCCCGCGCTGTATCGGATTGGGGACGTCTTGGATGCCTGGGAGGCCGAGAGAGAGCGTAGTGAGGGTCTGAGGGTCTGAATTGACCTGTGGGGCTGGCGCGCTTGTTGGAACGGCGTGTGTCGCGTAGGATCTGATTAGATCAGTTGAAGTGTCGGAGATGAGCGGTCCTCCGGCACTTCAACCATTTAATGACCCCCGCGAGGCGGCAACCTCCGGGGGCGTGGCGACCGTCGTTGGAGGACGATCACATGAGCAAGCCTACGTTAGAGGAACGGTTCTGGGCCAAGGTCGAGAAGACCAACGGTTGCTGGAACTGGACGGCGTCAAGAGTTCCGCAGGGGTACGGACAGTTCACTGTCCAAGGTGCTCCGCGTCGTGCGCATCGGGTGTCGTATGAAATGGCGTTCGGCCCCATCCCGAAAGGCATGGAGATCGACCACCTGTGCTTCAACACTTCCTGTGTGAATCCGAAGCACCTGCGTGTCGCAACGTCACAGCAGAATAAGCAGAACAGGTCCGGGCCTCAGCGGAACAACATCCACAGCGGTGTCCGCGGGGTCGGGAAGAACCGATCGGGATGGGTCGTGCGAATCGGCCACAACGGCAAGGTTCACTTTTTCGGGACCTATCCCACGATCGAAGAGGCAGAGCAGGTAGCAATTCGCGAGCGCGCGAGGCTATATGATCCGCTCCCCGCCATATCCATTTAGTCTCGGAAGGCCCCGGTTGAGCGCGTGAGCAGCTCCCGGGGCCTTCCTCATGCCCGGGTGCCGGTGCGGTGTGGGGAAGCGTCGCGCCGGCACTCGGCCCCACGGGAGGCAGTCATGAGCGAGCAACCCTTCCGGCCGCGCCCTCGTCCGACGTCGGGCGACGTCGCCAGAGCTGAGCAGGCTCGCGCCGAAGCGGCCTACGCGCGGTTCCCTCGGCGGGGCAACAACCCGTACATGGTGGGCCCGGAGCCGGAGCTCCGGACCTACGCGGATCCGACCGCGGACAAGGCCATCGCCAAGGTGGACCGTGAGCGGGGAGCGCGTTGGGGGTTGGGGCTGTGACTCGTGTCGAGGTGGTTCGGATCGATGGCGCCGAGGTGGACGTCGAGGTACCGGATGGTTACGCCGTGGCCCGGGCGATCATGATCGTGGAGTGCGAGCAGGTCGGTGAGAACGGTGAGCTGTTCTCCAAGCTCGGCTGGTTCTCGTCGTGGATGAGCAACACTGTGCGTCTCGGTATGGCAACGAGGGTGCAGCAGGACATCCTGCGTGAGGCGCTCGACGTGGACGACGGGGACTGAGCTGATGCCCAGGGCGTCGAAGGCGTGCGGTCACTTCGGGTGTCCGGTCAAGGTCGTCGGGGTGACGTACTGCGATGAGCACCGGCCCATGAACTGGCGAGGTGATCCGCGGACATCGACGGCCGAACACAAGGCGTGGCGTCGTGCGGTGCTCGATCGGGATCACTGGCGGTGTCGGCTGAAGTATCCGGGATGCTCAGGCAAGGCCACGCAGGCCGACCACAAGGTGGCGGTCGCGTTCGGCGGTGCACCGTTCGATGTGGCCAACGGCCAGGGCGCGTGTCCGCACTGCCACAAGATCAAGACGCAGGCGGAGTCCCGGGAGGGTAAGCGCCGGGCCGGGTACCAGTGAGGTTCCGGTGCGGTGACGGTGGTGGTGAGCAGGATGGCCCCCCGTCCACCCCCTCCCCCGGGCGTTCTTGCTCTCACGCCAAGGTTCGTGAAAAAGTGTTGGCTACGGTTCCCAGGATCGGATGCTCGTGGCCAGCGTAACCAGTGTTTGACAGGTGTTATCCGTTACAGTTCACGTCGGTGCTCTTTCTGATGACTTGTAACGGATAATCCGTCTGTTTATGCGGTGCTTGAGGTAGACTTGGGGCATGCCTAGGACCTGTGAACATTGCGGTGTCTCGATCCGTCTGCTTCGCGATGACGCACGGTTCTGTACGACCCGGTGCCGGGTCGCGGCGAAGCGCCAGCGCGACCGGGACTCCCGGTTGCCGGCAGAGATGACCGGCTCCCCGCAGTGGGTGCGCCGGGATCGGAAGAAGCGCCCGGTGCGCGCGGACAACGGCCGGTGGGCCTCGGTCACGGACCCGAGCAGTTGGTGCTCCTACGAGGAGGCGAAGCGCTCGCGGCGCGGCGTCGGACTCGGGTTCGTGCTGACCAGCGAGGACGAGATCTCCTGCATCGATCTGGATCACTGCATCACCGGCGGGGTACTGGACGAGAAGGCGCGCGCGCTGATCGAGGCGACACCGAACAAGTTGTTCGTGGAGGTGTCCCTGTCCGGGGAGGGTGTGCACGTATGGCACACCGGTGGCCCTGGCCGCGGTTCCCGCCGGCGGGAGAACGGCCTGCACGTCGAGCGGTATTCCCAAGGACGCTACATCGCCGTGACCGGCCGGAAGCTCGAGCTGTAGAGAGGAGACGCCATGCCGCAGGCGAAGAAGCACACTTCGGTGCGCGCTCGTGGGAACAAGGCCGCTACGGCGGCGGTGCTCCTGCCCGGGGCGGCTGCGGCGGAGACTCCCGAGCTGCCGGTGCGCCGCAACCTGGAAGGCGACGAGATCCCGTGGCAGGCGCAGACCTTGGAGTGGTGGGATGACCTGTGGGCGGCGCCGATGTCGGCGGAGTATCACTCCTCGGATAAGCACGCGTTGTTCGTGCTCGCCGCGCTCATGGACCAGTTCTGGGTCGCCCCGGATTCCAAGCTGGCCGGTGAGATCAGGTTGCAGCGCCAGGCGTTCGGCCTGACGCCCTACGACCGGCGGCGGCTGGAGTGGACGATCGAGACCGCGGAGGAAGCCAAGGACCGCGGCACCCGGCGCCGCGCTGGGTCTTCGACGTCGCGTCAGCCTGACGAGGGCGACGACCCGAGGCTGACGCTCGTGCAGTAGACCCCGAGAGGGAGGTCCCGTGGCGACGCTGATCGTGCCGCCGTTGGACCTGACCTATCCCACCCTGGGTCCGGCGGTCGCGGAGTTCATCGAGGAGCGGTGCGTCTACGGCCCCGGGTCGCTGGCCGGCCGCCCGGCGGTGGTCACCAAGGAGTTCCGCGCCCAGCTCTACCGGGCCTATGAGGTCTTCCCGCAGGGTCACGAGCTCGCCGGGCGCCGGCGCTTCCAGCGCGTGGCCCTGGAGGAGCGCAAGGGCACGGCAAAGACGGAGCGGGCTGCGTGGCTCGCCCTGTGCGAGCTGCACCCGGAGGCCCCGGTCCGGTGCGACGGGTTCGACGCCTACGGCAACCCGGTCGGGCGGCCGGTGGAGTTTCCCTACATCCCGATGATGGCCGTCTCCGAGGAGCAGGTCGCCGAGCTCGCGTTCGGTGTGCTGAAGTACGTGGCCGAGAACGGACCGGACGCGGACCTGTTCGACATCTCCCTGGAGCGGATCATCCGCCTGGGTTCCCGCGGCCAGGACAACGGCAAGGCCGTCCCGGTCTCCGGGTCCCCCGGCTCCCGTGACGGCGCGCTGACCACCTTCCAGCACTTCGACGAGCCCCACCGCCTCTACATGCCCCGTGTGCGCCACGCCCACGAGACGATGCAGCAGAACCTCGCCAAGCGCCCCCTGGAGGACCCCTGGGCGCTCTACACCTCCACCGCCGGTGCCGCCGGGCAGGGCTCCATCGAAGAGGACCTGCGCCACGAAGCCGAGGACATCCAGCAGGGCAAGGTCGAAGACCCCTCGCTGTTCTTCTTCGCCCGCTGGGCCGGTGAGACCCACGACGACCTCACCACCGTGGACAAGCGCGTGGCCGCGGTCGCCGAGGCCACCGGACCCACCGGGGAGTACGGGCCCGGACAGTTCCTGCGCATTGCCAAGGACTACGACCGCAAGGGCGCGGACAAGGCCTACTGGGAACGCGTCTACCTCAACCGTTGGCACTCCTCCGGATCGCAGGCCTTCAGCATCACCGCGATGCGGGAAAACGGGCTGCTCGTGCCCGGTCAGCGCATCGCGCGCGGCCGCCGGGTCACGGTCGGCTTCGACGGCGCTCGCCGGCGGGACTCGACCGGGTTCGTGATCACCGACGTGGAGACCGGCTTGCAGGAGCTCGTGGGTGCCTGGGAGCGGCCCGATGCGGTGCTCACACCGCAGCAGGCCGCGGACTGGGAGGTCCCGGAGGACGAGGTCACGCAGACCCTCGAGTGGATCATGTCCGAGTGGGACGTGCTGCTGTTCTACGGTGACCCGCCTTACTGGACGGACACGATGGGCAAGTGGGCCGGTGAGCACGAGGTCGTCCAGGAGTGGTGGACGAACCGCCACAAGGTCATGGCGTACTCGTTGCGCGCCTACGTGGAGGCCACCGAGACCGCCGCGGTCGCCTTCGGCGGCTCTGAGGAGCGTCACGACGACCTGGTGCGGCACCTTGGCAACTGCGGGAAGCAGGAGCTGCGGATCCTCGATGACCAGGGTCAGCCGCTGTGGATCATCGGCAAGCTCGAGGGCCGCCTGGAGAACAAGATGGATTTTGCGATGTGCTCGGTCCTGTCCTGGCAGGCCTGTCTGGACGCCCGCAAGGGCGGCGCCCTGAAGAAGCAGAACACCAACGTGCTCACCGTGCCTGTGCGGGTGCGCTGACATCGGGAGGGAGGTCCGCTCCGTGGCGATCGACACGTCCGAGCAGTACACCCCCGGGTGGTGGCTGGACCGGCTCTACCAGAAGCTCAAGGGCACCCGCAGCGCCCACCAGAAGCTCATGGACCGCTACGAGGGCAAGGGCCCCTCCCCCGCGCTGTCCTCGTCCCTGCCCAAGGCCGCCGAGACGTTCTACCGCAAGACGCGGCTGAACATGGCCGAGCTCGTCGTCGGTTCCATGCTCGAGCGGATGCGGGTCCGCGCGATTCGCACCTCCGTGTCCTCCGAGGCCTCCGACGAGACGGCGTGGACGATGTACCGGGCCAACGATCTGGACGTGTCCTTCCCCGATGCCCTGGAGCACGCCCTGGTCATGGGTGTGTCCTACCTGATCACCGGGATCCGCCCGGGCACCCCGATGGACCGGGATCTCACCGTCGAGGACATCCGTCTCACGTGGGAGGACCCGCGGCAGATGGTGTCCATCCAGCACGCCGAGGACCAGTCGGTGGTGCGCGCCGCCGCCCGGTTCCTGCACGACTCCGAGGCCGGCCAGGACGTGGCCTACCTGTGGATCGCCGGGCGCCTGTGGCGGGCCACCGCCCCGCGCACGACGAACCGGAAGATGGTCTACTTCAACCCCTCCGAGTGGGAGTGGGACGACCCCGACGGGCTGGCCCTGCCCGGCGACGTGCGGGTGCCGGTGGTGCGGCTGCGCAACCGCCGCGGCGTCGGGGAGTTCGAGCGCCACACCGACCTGCTGGACCGGATCGACCACATGATCCTCCAGCGCATGGTCATCGCCACCATGCAGGCCTTCCGTCAGCGCGCGGTCAAGGGCGACCTACCCAACACCTACCCGGACAACCACCCGCGCGCCGGCCAGGAGATCAACTACGACGAGCTGTTCGAGTCCGATCCCGGAGCGATGTGGCTGCTCCCGGCCTCGGCCGAGATCTGGGAGTCCGGGCAGGTCGACCTCTCCGGGATCCTCAACGCGGTCAAGGACGACGTGCGCAACCTCGCCGCCGTCACCCGCCGGCCGCTGAACGTGCTCTCCCCGGAGGGCGCGAACCAGTCCGCCGAGGGCGCGGCCTTGACCCGTGAGGGCCTCACCTTCGCCACCGAGGACCGTGAGATGCGCTTCGGCAGGGACCTGGCCCGAGCGATCGCCTACGGGTTCCGGATGATGGGCGACGACCAGCGCGGAGACCTCACCAACCTGTCCGTGGAGTGGATGCCGGTCGAGCGGTGGCCGCTGACCACCAAGGCGTCTTCCGCCCAGCAGGCCAAGGCCGCCGGCATGTCTAAGCGCTGGATCCTGGAGAACTGCTGGCAGGCCACCCCGGAGCAGATCCAACGTGAGATGTCCGCGGCCCTCGACGACTTCATGATGGGCGTCGATCCCAACGCCGCGGCCGCGCTCGCGGCCTCCGCGCCGGCACCGCAGCCCGTCCCAGCAGGGGATCCGGCACCGCAGTAGCACCGACCAGGGCGTGGAGGTGAATGATGGACGCCGCCACCGTGCTCGCCCTCGTCGACGCGCACACCGCCCAGAGCGAGGCAATTCAGAACCGGGTGGAGTCCCTGGCGCTGCCCACCGTCGAGGAGTTCGAGCAGTGGTACAGCCGGGAGGCGATCACCGCGATGACCGCCTCGATCGTCGCGGCGGTCGAGGCCGGTCAGCGGCAGAGCGCCGCTCTCACCGATGCCTACATCGCCCGGGTGCTCTCCGAGATGCTCACCGAGGACGTGGCCCCGCTCGGGGCGACCATCGACCCCGCACAGCTGCGACAGGGCATCACCCACCAGGGCGTCTATGGGCGCCTGGCCGATCAGTACCGCTACCAGACGGCCCTACGGGTCGCCGCACCAGTGGTTGCGGCCGCCGTGCTCACCCGGGCGCAGACCATGATCCGCACCGACTTGCAGCTGGCCCGCACCCATCAAGCACGACGCTCGCTGGGCGGGGACGCCCCCGCGGGGCGGCGCTTCGGCCGCGGCGGCCGCATTCAGGGCTACCGGCGGGTGATCCGGCCTGAGCTGTCCAAGAACGGTGTCTGCGGGATCTGCCTGGCCGCCTCCGACCGGATCTACAGCATCGGGGACCTGCTGCCGATCCATCACGGGTGCGTCTGCGACGTCCTGCCGATCGTCAATGGCAACGATCCCGGCCGCGACCTCAACGACGACGAGCTGAACCGGCTCTACGACGACGCCGGCACCACGGCCCGGGCCGGGCTGATCAAGCAGCGCTACGAGATCACCGAGCACGGCGAGATCGGCCCGCTGCTGGTCAACCCCAAGCACCGCCATCGTGGCCCCGACGACCTTCCCATGGCGCTCGACACGAGCACCGACTGACCCCCTGACACAGGAGGAACACCATGCACCGCACCACTGTTCTGCCCAGCCTCGTCCACCCCGCCTCCGGCATCGACCTGGCCGCCCCCGGCGGCGTGCAGGCCCTGCTCGACTTCCACCGGTGCACCTTCGGTGACGCCGTCATGGAGGGCAACGGGGACTCGGGTGCCGGCGGCGACACCGGAGGGTCCGGCACGGGCGCCTCCGGCGACACCGGAGCATCCGGCCTGGACGACAAGTCCGGTCAGAACACCGGCAACGCCCAGGACGGCAAGGACACCGGCAACGAGGACAAGGCCAAGGACGCCGACAAGGGGTTCCCGGCCGACACCCCGCTGGCGGAGATGACCGTCGAGCAGCGCGAGGCCTACTGGAAGGACAAGGCCCGCAAGCACGAGTCCACCGTGCGCTCGCGCGCGGACTACGACGACATCAAGTCCAAGGCCGAGAAGTGGGAAGAGCACGAGCGGCAGTCCGTGCCGGAGCGGGAGCGGGAGCTTCAGGACGCGGAGAAGCGTGGCCGGGACACCGCCGCGCAGGAAGCGGCGGCGAAGTACGGCCCGGCCCTGGTGCAGGCGACCTTCCAGGGGCTGCTGGCCGGGTCCCGGAAGCCCGAGGAGATCGCCGAGGCCCTGGACCCTCTGGACCTGAGCAAGTTCCTCAAGGACGACCTGACGGTCGACACCGACAAGGTGAAGAACTACGCCTCCCGGCTCGCCGGTGGCGGCAAGACCTGGCCTGACACAGGCACCGGAACCGGTGGCGAGGTGCCGACCCGCATGAGCGGGGCGGACATCGCCAAGAAGTATCTCTAAGCCTGTAGGAGGCAAAAGATGGGCGTCAATCCTCGACGCAAGAACTACGGCCGGGTGGATCGGCGGGCGCTGATCACCGAGCACGCCGTCGGTGACAGCCTCGGCTGCACCCTCAAGGCCGCCACCTGGGCCACCGCCCCGGGGGTGAGCGACGGCCTGGTGCCGGCGCTGTACCCGGTGACGGTGGGCGCTGACGGCATCGCGGCCCCGTTCGTGGTCGGCGACCAGGCGACCAAGCCGTTCTCCGGCTTCATCGTGGACCCGGTGGACACCACCAAGGGCGACGGTTCGGTCGGCTACATCTGGCACGGGACCATCGACGCGTCCCTGCTGCCTGTCGCGTTCGCCCCGGCCGGGGTCACCAGCGGCAACATCTCCAAGTTCGTGTTCGGCAAGGCCTGAGGAAGGGGCGACTGAAGATGGCGACTCTCGTCACTGAGTACTTCGAGCCGGTCGAACTGACCGATCTCTCCCGTGAGGTGCAGAACCAGCAGCGCCCCGCGGACACCGACTACCGGCTTCAGCGGCTGTACCTCCCCACGGAGTACACCTACGACGTCGAGTACCGGATCAAGGCCGGCGAGTCCGGCATCCCGTCCTCGGCGAAGTTTCGTTCCTGGGACTCCGAGAACGCGATCGCGGCCCGCCCGGGCTTCGAGACGGTCACCGGTGAGCTGCTGCCCCTGGGCCTGCGGCACTTCATCACCGAGTTCGACCGGCTCAAGATGCGCCGGGCCGGGGAGGACGCGTTCCGCGCGGAGGTCGCCAAGGCCGCCCGCGACGTCACCATGGCCACGATCGTGCGCATCGAGCTCGCGGTCGCCCAGACCCTGATGACCGGGCGCACGACCCTGACCAACGAGCGGGGCGTCACCCAGGAGGCCGACTGGGGCCGCCCGGCCTCGCACACGGTCGCCGCGGGCACCCCGTGGACCTCGGCGACGTCCACCCCGCTGACGGACATCCGCAACTGGGTGGAGCTGTGGGACAACGACGGCACGATGGTGATGTCGAAGCAGACGTTCGCGCTGCTGGCCACCAACGAGCAGTTCCGCAAGCTCGCCTCGGTCAACCAGGTCGGCACCCCCGACTTCGTGACCAACGAGTTCGTGAACCGGGTGCTGGAGGCCAACGGTCTGCCGGCCGTGGAGATCTACGACGCGAAGTACCTCAACGACGCGTTCGTGGAGACACGGGTGCTGCCCAAGGGCAAGATCCTGTTCGTGCCCTCCGCGGGCTCCAAGGCCGCCGGCGCCACCGTCTTCGGTGTCCCGGCCGAGGCCCTGGACCCCAAGTACGGCATCGAAGAGACGGACCGCCCCGGCATCCTGGCGGCGCACTACGAGAACGAGCACCCCAAGCAGACCTGGGTCAACGCGGCCGCGGTCGCGTTCCCGGTCCTGGCCAACCCGCGCAAGACCATGGCGGCGACGGTCATCTGATGAAGGTGACGGCGACAGTGGTGCTGCGCCGCCCTTCGGACTCTGAGCTGGTCGTGCTGACCGCCGGCCAGGAGCTCCCCGAGTGGGCCACCGACATGGTGACCCACCCGGGACTTCTGGCCGGCAGCGCCCCCGCAGAGCCCGAGGTGCCGCCCGCACCCGACGACAAGACCACCGAGCCCGAGGCCCCGCCCGCCGACCCGGAGACCACCGAGGACGAACCCCCGGTAATCGACGAGGTCGACGGCGACGAGCTCGCCACCGGCCCCGAGGTCGAGACCCGCCAGGACGACGCCCCGGCCGAGACCGGCACGGTCTCCGGCGAGACCCCCTCCGGGGAGTGGACGCTGCGCCGCCTGCGCGAGTACGCCCAGGCCCACGGTGTGGACCTCGGTGAGGCCCGCTCCAAGGCCGATGTCCTCGACGCGCTGAGCAAGTAGGAGAGGGGGCCGCCATGGCCGAGACCGTCTACGGAACTACCGCCGGGCTGGAGGCCATGTGGCGGCCCCTCAGCGCCCAGGAGATCACCAACGCCACGACCTTGCTCGAGGTGGTCTCCGGCATTTTCCGGGCCCGCGTTCCCGACTTGGAGGCCCTGGTGGCCTCTGGGGCGGTGAACGCGGCCCTGGTGGCCTTCTCCGCCCAGCAAGTCGTGAAGCGTGTGCTCATGAACCCGGAGGGCTTCAAGCAGCTCTCCGACACCACCGGCCCCTTCTCGGGTGGCGGAACCTACGACCAGTCCGTGGCCGGGGTGAACCTCTACGTCTCCGACGGGGACCTCAAGCTCTTCCTGCCCTCCTATGGGTCGTCCTTCACCGTGGGAACCATCAGGATCCGACCAGGACTGGGGATGGCATGAGCCGGCCCATCACCGCCACCATCGGGGTGCGCAGGCTGTTGAAGTCCGTCGGCCGCGATGCCCACGGCAATAAGAGCCGACGCCACGAGGATCCGGTGCCAATGGAGGTCTACGCGATCTACCCCACCGGCTCGACCGAACCCGACGAACAGGGCCGCCGCCCGGTGGTCACCGGCCAGACCGTGCTCGCCCCGATCAGCGCCAAGGGCAAGATCGGCGCCCACGACCTGGTCCAGCTGCCCGACGGGCTGACCTACGAGGTCGTCGGCCGCCCGCGCGTGTGGGAGAACAACCCGCACGCACACACGCGCCGCAACGAAGGCGTGCAGATCGAAATCGAACTTTCGGAGGGATGACCATGGCCAAGATCACCCTGGGCAAGCTCAACCGCCGCGCTGTGGAACAGATCCTCAAGCATCCCACCACCCGGGCCGAGATGCTGCGCCGGGCGCAGATCGTGGCCCGCGCCGCCGGGCCCGGCTACAAGGCCTCTGCCATCACCGGACGTTCCCGCGCCCGCGCATCGGTCATCACCACTACTGCCCGGGCCGTGCGGGACAACAGCAGGAATCAGACCCTGCTCAAGAGCATCGGGCGAGCACGATGAGCGTCGTCTACGACGCCCCCGGGGAGAAGATCGACGCCATCGTCGAAGTCCCCCGCGACGTGGAGGCCGACGTCGTGGCGCACTTCCGGGCCAACGAGCTGCCGGCCCAGACCGAGATCGACGACGAACGCGCCCCCGGCATGGTCCGCGTCACCCGTACCGGCGGGGAGCTGAGCAACTTCGTCCAGGACGTCCCGCAGATCCTCATCGAGACCTGGGAGAAGAACTCCGTGGCCTCCTGGGCTCTCGCCCAGCGCGCCTGGGCACTGCTCGCCCTGGCCTCCGCCCGCCAGCAGATCAACGGCGTGGAGCTCTACGACGTCGACCTCGGCGTGCCCTACACCCTCGACGACGACCTGGCCCCGGAACTGCACCGCCACCAGTTCCTCGCCGTGCTCACCGTCCCGCTGACCGAACTGACCCTCTCCGTGGAAGGAGCTCCCTCGTGAGCACCCCCAGCCGCAAGGCCCCGAAGTACACCACGCTCTACGACCCCAACCAGCCCGGGCGCTCACGCACTGTGCCCGAGGCCGACGCCAAGGCCTGGAAGGCCGCCGGTTGGACCGAGTCCCCAGCCCCGGCCAAGGACCCGGACACGGACGCCAAGTCCTCCTGATTCCGCCCCGCACGGACGAACCGCACCCCGCGCGCCGTCTGGCCCGACCCCGGGCCACCACAGACTCCTGACGAAGGGACACCACCATGGCAAACGCAGTGCGGGTCGGAGCACCGGCCAAGAGCGCTCGCACCACCGGAGGCCTGCTCTCCGGGCCCGAGGGCACTCCTCTGCCCACCGACGCCACCACCGATCTGGCCCCGGGCCTGGTCGGGCTCGGCCTGATTGGCAACGCCGGCCTGGCCGAGACGCCGTCGCGCTCCACCGAGGAGATCCGCGACTGGAACGGCGACATCGCCCGGACCGTGCAGTCCGAGCACGGCCTGACCGTGACATTCACGATCATCGAGCGGACCCTGCAGGCCCTGCGCGAGGTCCACGGCCAGGGCAACGTCACCGAGACCGTCGACGGCACCACCGGCGACACCCTGCGAGTGATCAAGTACAACTCCGAGGAGCTGCCCGTCCGCGTGTACGTCGCCGAGATGCGCGACCGCGGCGGGGTGCGGATCCGGAAGGTCTACCCGCTGGGCCAGATCACCGAGATCGCCGAGATCCCGCACGTGAAGAACGGCCCGATCCAGTACGAGTGCACGATGACCGCCTACCCCGACGAGGACGGCAACAACGAGTACGAGTACGAGCTGATCCCGGCCACCACGGCTCCCGCGCCCGCGGCCTGATCCACCCTCCTCCTGACGCCCCGCCGACAGCCCCTGTGGCCGCCGGCGGGGCGTCTCCCTGCACACCCCTGGCCTGGTCTTTTCCGTGGGGCGGTCCACCAGGCCAGGGGGCACGCCCCACCACGACCGCCCCGCCCAGCCCCACAGCTTCCAGAAAGGACCACCCCATGGCCCCGAAGAACACCGCCAAGACCACCGCCGAGAAGGCCGCCGAGGCCGGCGCCAAGCTCCCCACCGACCACCAGGAGGGCCAGGAGAAGCAGCGGCACGACCCGTCGGAGAAGTTCGTCTACACCTGCGACGCAGGCACCTTCACCCTGCCCTACATCGAGAACCTCACCCGCGGCTTCATCAAGGGCCTGAACAACCTCACCCGCCAGGTCCAGGCAGGGGAGCTGGAGGAGGACGCCGTCGACGAGTACCTCTTCGGCGGGCTGCTCGCCGAGGGCCAGTACGAGACGCTCGATGACATCTCGCTCTGGGACCAGGAGCAGCTGATGACGCAGTGGAACGAGCAGTCCGCGATGTCCCTGGGGGAATAACAGACCTCGCCGGGCTCCTCGAGGAGCACGGCGAGGCGATCGAGTTCGATCTGCTCTCCACCGGCGGCGGCTACCGGCTGCGCTGGCTCGACAGCGCGACGACCATGGCCGCCCGCGACTTCAACTGGCGCGACCTCTACGTGATCGTCGAGTTCGCCCCGCGATCCTCGGCCCTGGTGCTGTCCACGGACGGGTCCGAGGCCGTGGAATGGGACCTCACCCGGCACCTGCTGGCTTCCATGGCCGACGCCCTGAACTGGTTGCAGTGGGCCAAGACCGAAGAAGCACAGAAGCCCGGGGCGAACCCGCCGGAGCCGATCCAGCGTCCTGGGGTGCAGTCGACCAAGAAGCACTACGGCACCGGGGCCCTCGATGAGGACGACATGATCGAGTGGCTCGGCGACCGCTTCGCCCACCTGAAAACCGAATCGTGAGACCCGCACCCACACCGGGGTGCGGGTCTCACGCATCCCTGGGAGGTGCCGCGCATGGCCATCGAGCTGGTTCCGGCCTACGTGCCTCTCATGCCGTCGATGAAGGGCATCAAGTCGCACGTCGCCCGGGAGCTCAACAGCTCTGGGATCGCCTCGGTGGCCACCCAGTCCGGGCAGTCCATGGGCTCGCGCATGGCCTCCGGGCTGGGCTCCACCCTGAAGACCGGCGCGAAGGTCGCCGGCGCCGGTGTGGCGGCCGTGCTCGGCACCGCCCTGGTAAAGGGCTTCGGGCGCCTCTCGGCGATCGAGAACGCCGAGGCCAAGCTCAAGGGCCTGGGCAACTCCGGGGAGGCCACCGCCGAGATCATGGCCAACGCCCTCGCCTCGGTGAAGGGCACCGCCTTCGGCATGGACGAGGCCGCCACCACCGCGGCCTCCGCCGTGGCCGCCGGCATCAAGCCCGGCAAGGAGCTCACGGGATACCTCTCTCTCGTGGGCGACGCCGCCACCATCGGCGGGACCTCCCTGGCCGCGATGGGCTCGATCTTCAACAAGGTCGCCACCTCCGGCAAGGTCCAGGGCGACGTCTTCGCCCAGCTGGGCGACATCGGTATCCCCGTCGTGCAGCTGCTCTCCGAGGAGCTCGGCGTGGCCGCCGCCGACGTCTACAAGCTCGGCGCCGACGGCAAGATCTCTTCCGAGCAGTTCCTCTCCGCGATGTCCTCCATGGAGGGCGCAGCCCTGTCCTCCGGCAACACCACCACGGGCGCCTTCAAGAACATGGGTGCGGCCCTCGCGCGCCTGGGCGCAGGGCTGCTCAAGGGCGTCTACCCGGCCATCGGCCCCGTCTTCAACACCCTCACCTCCTGGCTCGACAAGGCCGAGGGCTACCTCACCCCGCTCGCGGAGGGACTCTCCGTCAAGGTCGGCGGCGCCCTGGCCACGGCCGGCGCGGCCGCGGTGCGCTTCATCACCCCGCTGCGCGACATCGGCAACCGCTCCATCCTCACCCCCGAGATCGTCGAGCGGATGGGCCTGTCCGAGAGCTCCCCACTGGGGAAGGGCATGAACGCCCTCATCGGCGGCCTCCGCGCCTTCTCCGCGGCCTGGCGCTACAACGACGGCGAGGTCACCTCGAGCGGCTTCCCCGGCTTCATGGAGCGCGCCGCCTACGCCCTGCGCCAGACCTGGGACGCCCTGCGCTCCCTGGACTTCTCCTCCTGGAACGCCTTCAAGACCTCCCTCGGCTCCTCCGGCGGGCAGATCGCCTCCGCGTTCTCCTCCATCGGGGACTCCCTCGTCACCCTGCGCCCGGCGATGTCCTCCTTCCTCACCTCCCTGCCGCAGCTGGGCGGGGCGGTCGGCACGATCGCCGTGGCCGGGATCTCCGCGCTCGCCACCGGTCTGTCCTTCCTCGCCCGCCACGTCGACACGATCATCCGATTCATGCCGGTCATCGTGGCCGGCTTCATCGCCTGGCGCGTGGCCTCCATGGCCCTGACCGCCTCCTCGCAGAAGCTGCAGTGGGCCCAGGTCGCCATGGCCCCGGTCCTGCTCGCCAACAACGTCCTGCGCCTGACCAACATCATCCTGGAAAACCGCCAGACCGCCGCCCGCCTGGCGCTCACGACCAGCACGACGGCCAACACCGGCGCCACGGTCGCCAACAACACCGCCCAGTCCGCCGGGGTGCTCACCCGCACCCGGGCCGTGGCCGGGCTCGTCGCCCAGCGCGTGGCCATCGTGGCCACCACCGTGGCCACCCGCGCCGCGGCCGCCGGCCAATGGCTGCTCAACGCCGCGATGACCGCGAACCCGATCGGGCTCGTCGTCGTCGCGCTCGCAGCCCTGGCCGGCGGGCTGGTGCTGGCCTGGAAGCACTCGGACACCTTCCGCTCCATCGTGATGGGCGCCTGGGAGGGCGTGAAGTCCGCGGCCTCCTCCGTCGCGTCCTGGTTCACGGGAACCGCGGTGCCGGCCTTCCAGACCGGGCTCTCGGCGGTCGGCTCGGCCTTCTCCTGGCTGAACACCCACGTGGTGCAGCCGGTCTGGACCGGGATCCGGATCGTGGTCTCCGTCGTCGTCGGCACCATCATGACGATCTTCGACGGGCTGGCATGGGTGGTGCGCAACACCCTGGGCCCGGCCTTCACCTGGCTCTACAACAACGCCATCCGACCGGCCTTCGACTGGGCCCGGGCCAAGGTCGAGGGTTTCCGGGCGTGGTTCGACGTGACCCGGATCAGGGTGCAGGGCTACCTGGCCGCCCTCGGCGTGAAGTTCGTCGGCCTCTACAACTCCTACGTGCGCCCGGTCTTCGACTGGACGCGCACCAAGATCGGCGACGTCCTCAACTGGTTCAACGTCAAGCGCCTGGAGCTGCAGATGCGGTTGCAGATGCTCGGGCTGAAGTTCCTGGTGCTCTACAACTCCCACGTGCGCCCGGTCTTCGACTGGACGCGCACCAAGATCGGCGACGTCCTCAACTGGTTCAACGTCAAGCGCCTGGAGATGCAGACCCGGCTCCACCTGCTGGGGCTGCGCTTCGTCGGGCTCTACCGGGAGCACGTGCGCCCGGTCTTCGACTGGATCCGCGACAAGATCACCGGCGTCTGGGACTGGGTCCGCACCAAGGCCTTCGACCCGATGACGAAGTTCGCCCGCCAGACCATCCCGAACGCCTTCCGAGCCGCCCAGGAGGGCGTCGGGAAGCAGTGGCAGAAGCTGCGCGACATCTTCCGCGGGCCGGTCGACTTCTTCGTGAACACGGTCTACAACAACGGGCTGCGCGCCAATATCAACACGGTGATGGAAAAGGTGGGCCTGGACGAGTCCAAACATCTGCCCAAGATGAACATGCCCAAGGGCTTCAAGGCCGGCGGGCGCACCGGGGGCAAGAGCAAGGACGAGATCCGCGGGCCGGTCCACGGCAAGGAGTTCGTGGTCAACGCCGCGCGCACCGAGGAACTGGACCGGAAGGCCCCGGGCCTGCTGGACGGCATCCACCGTCACGGCGCCAAGGCCCTGAGCATGCTCAACCCCGCCCACGCGGCACCGGGGGCGGCACTGCCCAGCTACGGCGGCATGGGCTCGTGGGTCGGCGCACCGCGCGATGCCATCTACCGCTCCGGCGTGCTCAACGTCGCCGGGTCGGCCCCGGGCTACGACATGACCGGGGCGATCAACATGCTCGACCGCGCCACCCGGGTCAAGGTCAAGCGCGGCCCCATGGCCGCCAACGGCGTGCACGTGCGCGCCGGCCACATGAACCAGTGGTGGGCCGGATACCAGGAGGGCCACAACGTCTACCTGAACAACTCCATCGCCGGCGGGATGCCCGTGCGCTCCAAGCGGGTCCTGCTCGCCCACGAGCTCGGCCACGCACTGGGCCTGCCGCACAACGCCCGCCAGCACGGGGGCAACGGCGCGGCGTCCATGATGAACTACGACAACATGTACGCCCACGCCTCCGTCACCGGCGCCGACGTCCGCGCGCTGTCGGCGATTTATGGGGGCAGCGGCTTCGCCAGCGGCGGCGGGGACGGCGGCGGCGGGCTGCTGGACGCCCTACTGAACCCCGTCAAGAAGCTCGTCGACGGGATCGCGGACAAGGTCATCGGCCGGTTCAAGGGCAACGTGATCGGCGACATGATCGGCGGCATGGCCAAGACGCTGGGCTCCGGGATCTGGGACTGGCTGGTCAAGCAGGCCACCTCCCTCGGCGGGCTCCTCGGCGGAGACGACACCAACGCCAAGGGCGCCGGCCTGTCCGTGGTGCCCAAGCTGCACGACAACGGCGGGGAGCTCACCCCGGGGCTGAACATCATCCAGAACCGCACCGGCAAGCCCGAGTCCGTGCTCAACCCCGAGCAGACCCGCACCTACAAGGCCGCGCTCGGCGTCCTGGCCCGCCAGGACCAGATGGGAGGTCCAACAGTGCTGCAGGTCGAGAACATGTTCGGCACGCCCAAGGGAATCGTCGAGGAGATGGACCGTAAGCAGCGCCGGGCCAACTACCAGGCCAACATCGGCGCGATCGGGAAGGTGGGCGCATGAGTGTTGTCTTCGCCTCCCCGGGCCTGGTCACCCCCGGGCCGATCTCGGGATCGGAACGGTTCAAGGGCCTGACCATGTCCTGGACCGGCTGGAACGGCCACGAGTTCCCGCTCACCGCGCGGCGCTCAGGGCTGATCCTGAAGAAGGACGGCGTCGAGGGCCTGGACACGCCCCCGTGGGAGGTCTACTCCCAGACCTCCCCCGGGGTGCACGGGTCCCGGGCCCGCGGCTGGCGAGCCCAGCCGCGGCCGGTCTTCTGGCCGATCATGCTCTACTCCGACACTTCCAGCGCGGACTGGCTCACCTGGGACCGGGCGTTCTGGAAGACCCTCCAGCCGCTCAAATACGGCACCTGGACCGTCGAGCACCCCATGACGCAGGAACGCCGCTACCTGCGGGCCCGCTTCGACGGGGAGCCGGCGGCCTTCCCGCTCAACCCGTTCCGCAAGGGATGGGCAAACTACGGGATCGCCCTGGTCGCCGACGAGGAGCCCTTCTGGCTCGGGGACCCGACCATCCGCCGCTTCGCCTCCGAGGCCCCGGAGGAGTTCTTCAACGACGGGGCCGCCCCCGTCTTCCGGATCTCCTCCGGGTCCTCCATGGCCCGGGCCAAGGTCACCAACACCGGCGACCTCGAGGCCTGGCCCACCTGGACGATCACCGGGCCGACCACCTCGGTCCGGGTCGGGCTCAACGGGCTGCAGATCGAGGTGCCCTTCAAGATCTTCGAGGGCCAGACCGTGGAGATCGACACCCGCCCGCACCAGCAGACCGCCATCCGTCGCACGGACACCGGCACCGAAGAGGTCACCCACCTCCTCGGCGCCGCCGAGTTCGTGGCCATCCCCGACGGGCAGAACATCTCCCTGGACCTCGAGGTGGTCGGCACCGGCGAGATCGTCTGCTCCTTCGAGCCGCGCTACCTCCGCGCCTGGTAGCAGGCGCCACCCACCACCAGGAAGGAGGCGCAACCCGTGAAGCCTCCCTTCCGGATCGCCGTATACGACAAGCACCTCACCCGCCGCGGCTGGATCGGCGACCCCATCTCCGTGCACTTCACCCCGGTCCACAACGGCCAGGGCCAAGTGCAGCTCACCGTCGCCTCCGACCACCCGCGCGTCCCGGACCTCATGACACCGGGCGCTCGCCTGGTCGTCACCTACGCCGGCACCGAGACGATCTCCGGGCCGGTGCGGGGACTCTCCGGGGAGGGCCCGGAGAGGGCCGGGCAGATCACCGTGACTGTCCAGGACGACATCCGGCTGCTGTGGCGCGTACTGGGCTGGGCGGCCCCGACCCGGGCCGTCACCGCCCAGGGCGACGACGGCGCCTACTGGCGGGCCACCGGGGCGGCCGAGACCGTCCTGAAGGCCGCGGTGCGGGTCAACGCCGTCGATCGGCTCGCCCTGCCCGTGCGCCTGGCCCCGGACCTCGGCCGGGGTGCGGTGATCCCCGGGGGCGTGTCCCTGCGCTTCCACCCGCTCGCCGACCGGGTCCTGACTCAGGTCGAGCAGGCCGGGCTCGGGGTGAGCGTCGTCCAGGACGGGCCCGCCCAGCAGGGCACCGGCGTCGTCCTGGACGTCTACCAGCCCAAGATTTACCCGCGGGCCCTCACCGAGGCCGGCGGCACACTCGTGGACTGGAAATGGAACCAGGACCCGCCCGAGGCCACCCGCGTGGTCGCCGGCGGCGCCGGGGAAGGCACCGCCCGGGCCTTCATCACCGCCACGGACACCGGACGCGAGACCGAGTGGGGTGACGTCATCGAGGTCTTCCGCGACGCCCGCGACGCCGAGACCGCAGCCACCCTGGCCGCCCGGGCGCAGGAGACCCTCACCGAGGGCGCCCCGACCTCCGGGCTCGCCCTGACGCTGGCCGAGACGGGCACCTTCCGCTACGGCGGTCCGCACGGGGTGCGGGTCGGGGACACCGTCACCATCCGCCTGGCCAACGGCGTGGAGCTCACCGACGTCCTGCGCCAGGCCACGATCACGTGGGACCAGGACGGGCTCGCCGTGGTCCCCTCCGTCGGCGACCGCACAGACGACCCCTCCGCCCAGCTCGCCAAGGCCATCGGCCGCCTGGCCGGCACCGTCCGCGAACTAGCACGTAGATAGGCAGGTAGACCCCCATGACGATCACCAGCTACGGCTACCGGGGAACCATCGACGAGGTCCAGTGGGCCCGCATGGCCCCGCACATCTCCGCCGCCCGCTACGGCGTCGTCGGCTTCGACGACTGCGCCGTCACCGCCGTGAGCGGCGCCGACCGCACCCTCGAGGTCGCCCCGGGCCGGGCCTGGGGTCAGGGCGTGATGGACGAGCTCAACCACAACCCCGAGCCGCTGCGCGTGCAGCTGCCCGCCGTCGCCTCCGGCTCCCGCTGGGACCTCATCGCGCTGCGCCGCTCCTGGCTGGAAACCCCGGGCAAGACCAGCCTCGTCTCCGTGCAAGGCACCAGCCTCAAGGCCATCCCCGCCAATCGGCTCGCCACCGCCGGCGACGTCGACGACCAGCCCCTGGCCCTGGTGCGCGTGGTCGCCGGCCAGTCCGCCCCAGCCGAGATCATCGACCTGCGCTGCTGGGCCGAGTCCGGCGGCGTGCAGGTCCTCACCGACCTCGCCATGCAGTACCTCGCCTTCCCCGGCTCCATGGTCTGGCTCGACTACCAGACCTGGACCTTCAGCCGCGGCACCAACAACGGCTCCCCCTGGGGATGGGTCAAGACCTCGAGCATCGGCATGCGCCACGGCCACCAGCAGCTCTTCTCCGGCTGGGCCGCCCGAGGCACCATCACCTCCACCAACGAACCACCCCGCCGGATCAACAACGCCGACATCGCCGTCGAGCGGACCGGGGCGACATTCACCCTCTCCGCCGGCGGCTGGACCAACCTCGGCGTGATCCTCTTCGACGTCACCAAGGCGACCAAGACCCCGCCCACCGGTACGGCCTGGCAGCACTTCCCGGCCATCGTCACCCGCTCCGATGACGCTCCGCAGATGATCGCAGTGGCCTGGAACAAGGTCGACGGCGCGCTGCGGATCCGCGCGATCCAAGGGATGGGCACCACCACCATCCGCACCGGGGCGAGCATCAGCCTGATCCCGACCTGGACCACCACCGACTAACAGACAGGAAGGGCGGCATCGTGCTGTTCCGCTACGCCGGCGTCATCGCCATCAACCCGAATACCGATCAGACCGAGATCGTGCGCTCGGCCACCGGCACCGTCCACCTCGACGAGAACTGGGAGACCCCTATCGAGGTGCACGACGTCAACGGTTTCGCCATGACGACGCTGAACACCACCGTCGAAGGCCTCTTCCCCGACTTCTACGTCGAAGACCAGCCCGTCGTCGGCTTCCAGACCTCCAGCGGCCACCGCTTCTACCTGCGCTCCTCCACCCCGGTCCCGGGCCCCTCCGGACCCGCCCCGGTCGCCGTCGGCGCGTCCGCCGGCGCGTTCACCTTCGAGTACCCCGACGGCACCATCGTCGGCGGCCCGCTCATCCCAACCGCGGAAGCGCTCGCCGACGCCAGGATCGCGGAGCTGCTCGACGACGGGGTCTCCGCCTCCTCGATGGCAGTGCAGGGACGAGTCGCCGAGGCCGTGGCCGCCGACGGCACCGTAGCCCAGGCCGCGGCCGCGGCCGTGGACCAGGAGCTCAGCACCCGCGACATCCTCGAGGGCGGCAACATCGACCAGGACGACCTCGCCTTCGCCATGGTCGACGACAACGGCGCCCGCCTTTGGCTGGAAGCCAACATGCAGGGACGCCCGACTGAGTGGACCAAGTCGATCCTGATCGAGGACATCGCCCCGGCCGCCGCGGAGGCGACCGGCCTGACCGACATGCGCACCGACATCACCGGGCTCTCCCTCGCCGTGGTCGACGAGGACGGCCGCCAGCTGGAGTGGGAGTTCGACGAAACCGGCCGGGTTTCCGACCGCGTCCTCGCAGCCTGGGCAGCCCGGATGAACATCCCCACCCCCGAAGCTGCGGCCGACCCGACGACCATCGTGGCCCCGTCCTCCGTTCCGCTGCTCGTTGGCCGTGAGTCCCGGATCTACTACGACTCCGTCATCGGGGCCCGGGACCCCTCCCACACGGTGCTGACCTTCTCCGGGGGCAACGGCTCCAACCTGGGCACGCACTGGTCCTACACCCCCGACGTGGCCAAGTCCTTCACCCTGGAGATCCGCGTCGTGGACCGGACCGGGGCCACCGTCCGATCCCGGTCCATCCCGGTCCAGACCTACGCGGCCCCGGCCGGTACCGGACGCCGGCACCTGGCCATCGGGGACTCCATCACCCGCGCCGGGGACTACGTGCGCTCCGCTGTGACCGCCTTCGCCGGGGCGGCCACCGTCGGCACCCGCACCTACAACGACGGGGCGCTGGCCACCGAGGGCCGCGGCGGCTGGTCCCTCAACGGCTACTTCGACAACATCGGCCACGAGTCCTGGGGCGACTCCCCGTTCCTGTTCCCGGCCAACGTCTCCGGGGCCAAGTTCTGGGGCAACACGCAGTTCTGGAAGCGGGTCTGCTACGAGGACCCCACCGGCTACGACTACGCCGGCTTCCAGAAGATGGCCCGCGGCTGGGGCCCAAGCAACGCGCCCTTCCTCTACGGGACCGACGGCTACCCGCTGGCCCCGGCCGAGGGCGACGTGGTCGTGGATCCCACCTACGCGGAGGCCGACGAGTTCCGCCAGTACACCGGCGGCGCCTGGACGGCCATCGCGCGCCCGGCCGTGGAGTTCTCCTTCCCGAAGTACATGGAGCGCTACGCGGCCGCCTACCCCAACGGCGGGCCCACCTCGATCTCGATCATGTTGGAGACCAACGACTTCTTCAACGGCATCGACAACGCCAAGTTCACGACCTGGAAGACGCGGATGGACACCGTCATCGCCTCCGTGCGCGCCTGGTCGGCCACCGTCCCGTTCGTCATCCTCCTCGCCCCCACCGGCGGCCCCTGGGACAAGTGGACCGGGCAGACGGTCAACAAGTGGGAGTTCGACCAGCGGATGAAGGAAGCGGCCACCCGCATCATCGCCGCCTACGACACGACTGCCGCGAGGACCAACCGCGTCTACGTCGCCTCCTCCCTGGGCGCCGTGGCGGAGGCCAACCTGTCCGACTGGGTCCACCCGTCGGCACCCGCCGGACACGAGCAGCTCGGCACGCCCCTGGCCGGCATGCTCGCTCGTCTCATCACCGAAGGAGTCGCCTGATATGGGCCGCAAGCTCGTCCTCACTGGGACCAAGATCAACAACCCCAACGCGCCGGTCCTGCCGAGCATCGACGCGATCCTGCCCACTGCCGGCGCCCTCATGTTCCTGGACCCCACCCACCCGTACCGGGCGTGGGCCGCTGGCGTCCCGCCGCACAACGCCGTGATCCCGAACATCGCCGAGACGCAGGCCATGGCGACCACCGGTCTCTCCTCGGCCCAGGTCAGCCCGCTCATGGCCATCGGGTCCACGCTTATCAGCGACGGCAACAAGCTGGAGCGCTCGACCAAGGGCGGTCTCCACGTCATCCTGTCGCGCCGTGTCGGGCTCGGTGTGGCCGAGACGCTGAACATCGACTCCAGCGCCGGTTCGGCGGCAGCGCTCGGAAGCTGGATCCTGGCCAACAAGGGGCACTCGTTCTACGCGGCCAAATGGGGCCGCGTCACTCGCCCTGTCGGCCCGGTCACCAGCGGCGGCTGGGCGCACTCTGTGGCAGGCACCAGCAATAACGCCGCGACGTTCTTCTTGCGCAAGTCCGGCGACAGCGGTGAAGTCGCGTACCCCACGGCCAACCGGATCGGCAACGAGCGAGTCAACGTCAATCCCAGCGCACCCACCCCGCACTTCGTGGATGCGGCCTGGTCGTCCTTCGCCAACCTCACGTCCGCGCAATTCCTTCCGCACCGCATGAACCGCAGCTCCCTGGGCGCCGGCAACGAGCAGCACTCCCCCTCGGAGGTCTTCTACGGCTACTACCTGGAGGACCTCACCGTCTCAGGCCGCACCTACGCCCAGGTCAACACCCTGCTGAAGGCCAAGTACACCCGCGACGTCCTCACCCCCGGCGGCCGCTACTACGGCGACACCTACACCGACCCGGCCACCGTCGCCTAGAAATCACCCGCCGCCACGAACACGAGCCACCCCACGGGGTGGCTCTTCTTATTGGAGGTCTCATGCTCCGCTGGAGCTTCTTGGACTACCTGGGCACCCGGGGCCAGATCCTGCTGTGGTGTGCTGCGGTGTGGGTGCTGATCGGCGCCGGGATCGCTGTCGGCGCCGCCCCGGGCCCGGATCCGGCCCTGTTCCACACGATGCTGCCGATGCCGGTGCGGGTGGGCGGCTGGTGGGTGACGAGCGGTCTGGCCGTGTACGCGGCACTGCGCAAGCGCGCGGTGCCGCTGGCCGTGGGGGCGCTGATGGTGATGCCCGTCCAACGGCTGGCCTCGTACCTGTGGGCGTGGGTCATGTCGGTGATCCCGGGTCCCCCACCGGGTGTCCCGGACGCCTGGTACAACGCGATCTTCTATCTGCTCGCTATCGGCTTGGTGCTGATCGCTGCGTGCGTGAAGGAGCCGACCAGGGACGGGAGGATCTGAGATGGATTGGGCTGTTTTTGGCGGCGTGCTCGGCACGGTGCTCGCTTTCATCGCCGGCATCTTCACCTCGTTGCGCACGGCGCGTTCCACGAAGGAGGCCAACGCGATCACGTTCTCTCGGGACCTCATGTTGAGGGTCGAGTCCTTGGAGAAGAAGGACGAGGAGAAGGACCGGAAGATCGAGGAGCTCGGCTCCATCATGTCCGTCTCACTGTCCTTCATCGAGCGGCTGTTTCACTGGGGCCGCGGCGGTGGTGGGCAGCCGGAACCCACGGTGCCTGCGCAGCTGCGTGATCGTCTGGCGCATCTGATCAACGACCACAGGGAGGGCTGAGCTGTGGGCATTCGTCCAGTCCCCGAAGAATTCAAGATCTCGCAGTTCTACCGGGACAACCTGACGTCCTATAACACCGGCGCTGGCCACGGGGCGAACGACTATGCCACCCCGGTCGGCACTGAGGCGGTGGCGATCGCTGATGGCACCGTGGTGTTCTCCGACTGGGTGTGGAACCTCCCCGCCACCTCGTGGGAGGCCCGTTGGTATTTGATCCGCCCGGCCGTCGGAGTCCGCAACGTCGGCGGCGGCATCGTGACCGTTGTCCGGCACGACGACGTGGACGTGATCTACGCGCACCTGTCGGACAACAACATGGTCAAGCCTGGCATGACCGTGAAGCAGGGTCAGGTCGTCGGTCTCACCGGCAACACCGGCTCCTCTACGGGCCCGCACCTGCACTTGCAGACCATCCCGCGGCGGGCGAACTGGCTCAACGGCTACTACGGGTCCGTGGACCCGACCCCCTACACCCGGGGCAAGTACTTCAAGCTCAACACGTTCACGGCCCCCGACTTCTCGGGTTCGACGATGAACGGCATTGATGTGTCGAACTGGCAGGCCGGGATCAACCTGGCGAACGTGCCGGCGGACTTCGTGATCGTGCTCGCCACGGACGGGGCGGGGTTCACTAACCCGCATCTCGTGTCGCAGGTGAACCAGGCCCTCAAGCTGGGCAAACGCGTGGGCGTGTACCACTTCGCCCGGGTGAAGGGTTCCGCCAACAGTGACGTGGAGGCTAAGCACTTCCTGTCGAAGGTGAAGCGCTGGAAGGGCCGTGTGCTGCCGATCTTGGATTGGGAGCCGCCGGGCCAGGGGCACCGCACGGACTACGCGGACGCGTGGATGCGCCGGGTTGAGGCGGAGATGGGCACTGAGTGCCTGATCTACATGAACCTCACCGAGTCGCGGCGGACGAACTGGTCGGCTTACGCGAAGTCCCACGGGCTGTGGCTCGCCTCCTACGCGCTCGGGGAGCCCACGTTCACCGGGTACGCGCAGACGTTCACGAAACCCGCGACACCCGGCTGGCGACTCGCCCTCTGGCAGTACACCCAGCGTGGCACCCTCCCCGGTTACGCGGGGCACCTTGACCTGAACGTGGCGTTCGGTGACCCGTGGAAGCGGCCCACCGGCTACGGCACAGCAACCGAAACAGGAGACTGGTTCAGCATGGCAACCGAAGAGCAGCTAGAGCGCGTGGTGGAGAGGGTCCTCAAGCGGGACCTCCAGCACGCCACGTTCAACGACACCAACGGCAACGTCCGAAAGTTCGGCGAGGTGTTCCGCTTCCGTATTGGCCGTATCGAGGACAAGGCGTGGTCCGCTGAGCGGAAGCTGGACGCCATCGTGTCCGCCGTGGACGTCCTCCTCGACAAGTCCCCCGAGCAGTTCGAGCTCGACCCGGAGAAGGCTTACGCCGAGATCGGGCGGGCCACTGTCGCCGCACTGAAAGGAACCCAAGCATGAGCAAGCACACCGCCACCACCGCTGAGGCGGAGATCTCCCCGAAGGTGAAGGCCGGCAACTGGACCGGGATCGCGCTGACCCTGCTGGCCACCGCACTAGCCGCTGGCATCGCGGCCATCCCCAACGAGGCCTGGGACGGCCTCGGCGTCTGGGGCGTCCCCGTGGGCGTGTTCGTCGGTGCCCTCGGCTACGGCGTCGCCGCCTGGGCGAAGCGAGATCCGCTCCGTGAGGTCGGCGGCTCCGCAGTCGCCGCCGGCGGGGTCGTCCCTGCTTTCCCCGTCACCGGTGTCGGCACCGCGGAAGCCGTGGACGAGGAAGCGCAGCCCGCGGCGGACGACTCGCACGCCGAGGTGCTGACTCCCGAGGCCGACGCGTTGGAGGCCCGTGCCGCGCAGCTGCGCCGTTCTGGCGGCTCCATGGCGCTCTGACGCCCTAGGGATGCGTCAGCATGACGAACGCCCCCTTTCCGGCCGCCTGTGGCCGGGGAGGGGGCGTTTCGTCGTGTGTGGGGCTGGGGTGTTCAGAGGCCGGCCTGGTCGGCCCCGTATGCCGCTTGCTCGGGAGTGTAGCCCTCGAAGGTGAGCTGATCGATGAGCCCCTGGCGGGAGTACCCGGTGATGTCGAGGTAGCTCTGGGCGGATTTCGCGGCCTGTTCGTTGTAGTCGGTGTCGAGGCTATCCACACCGGCCGCCGCTTGCTCGGGGGTGTAGCCCTCGAACGTCAGCTGGTCGATCAGGCCGGTGCGGGAGTAGCCGGAGATGTCGAGGTAGCTCTGGGCAGATCGAGCGGCCTGTTCGTTGTAGTCGGTGTCGAGGCTGTCCACCGCCAGCGTCGCGTCTTCGGTGGAGTATTCCTCGAACACGAGCTGGTCGATGAGCCCTTGGCGGGAGTAGCCGGAGATGTCGAGGTAGTTCTGGGCGGAGCGGACTGCGTTCTGCTGGGCCGTCGTCAGCCCCGACTGGTCTCCATCCTGACCGGTGTCGGCAGGTTCCGTTTCGGTCTCGGCCGGAGGTGCCTCGGTCTCGGCCGGGGTGTCCTCGGGGGTGCTTTCGGTCTCTGCCGGGGCGGTGGTGGTCTGCTCGGGGACGGGGGTGGGGTCATCGCCGCCGCCGCCGGCGAGGGCACTGCAACCGGCGACGATGATGATGAACAGAAGGAACAGACCGAGGCAGCCGAGTGCCCATTTCTTCTTGCCCTTCTTCTTCGGGGGCTGGTCGTAGCCCGGGGGCGGGTACTGGCCGGGCTGCTGGCCGTAGTCGGGGCCGGCATTGGGGTTGTGCGACACGGGGTGCTCCTTAGTAAGTGGGGTGACATTAACTGTAGGGAAGTGGATGCAAATGATGATCTGTGACACTCATCGTTTACTCATCGAAAACAGCGGGATACTGGGGGTAATTGGTGGGTCACGTCCGGGACAACGGACCGGCCGAGGGCCCGTACTTGCCCGTGATTCCGGGACTTTGCGGGGTACCCATAGGGCACGTCCGGGACAATCGCAAGCGGTGGGATGGGTGACCAATGGGTTCTCGGTTCGAGTCCGAGGGGGCGCACCACAGGAGGACCCCACCGCGGAGCACCGCGGTGGGGTCCTTTGTCGTCCCCGGGGCACGGCGGCCCGCGGGCACGAAAAAACCCGGGGTCGTCGTGCCCCGGGTGCTCCCGCCGGAGGCCGCCGTCCGGCGACCTCGCGCGCCCTCGTGCCGGGGTCGTCCTCGACCCCGTGCCGACCCGCCCCGCGCCCGTCCGTGCCGGGACCGCGGGCCGCGGCCGTCTCAGGACGCGGTGTCCCCCGCCGTGCCGGCCTCGGCGATGTCGCGCGACTGCTCGGGCGTGGTCGCGTCGGCGGACCCGGCGTCGGTGACGGTCCCGTCCGGCTGGACCCGCAGCTTCCAGCGGGCGCCGCCGAGCGTGGTGATGATGTCGGCCAGCGTGCGGCGCAGGTTCTCGTCCGTGAGCAGCCCGTGGTCCACCAGCTCGTCCTCGAGCTGGGTGGCGGCCTCGAGGATGCGCAGGCCCTCCGGGGTGATCGACACGAGGTGGCTGCGGCGGTCGTGGACGTTCTTGGACCGGTTGACGTGGCCGTGCAGCTCGAGCCGGTGCAGCGTCTTGCCCATGGTCTGGGCCTGCACCCGGACGCGGTGCGCCAGCTGGGCCTGCGTCATGCTCCCCGCCGTCTTCAGCACGTCCAGCGCCATGACGCCCGCGTGGGTCACCCCGAGCGTGGCCAGGCGCTCGTTCCACGCGTGCTCCACGAGCCGGGCCGCGGTGGAGAGCAGTCGGTTGGTCGGCCATTGAGTGGTGAAAGGCATGCAAAGCAGTCTACCGACCTGCACCACGGAATACAGCACCATGCTAAGCAAACTGACGAGCATTTCTCCGCGGGCGGATCCGCGGCGGTCCTGAGCGCTCCCCCGGGACGGCCGGGACCACCGGGACGAGCGCCGGTAGTGTTCGTGGTCCGGGGCCGTCCCGCGGCACCCGACCCTCGCCCGGGCCCGGCCCGGACGGCACCACCGAACCGACGGAGGAACATCCCCATGGCAGCACGTCTCGAACCCGGCAGCCCGGCCCCCGACTTCTCCCTGCCCGACGCCCGGGGCGGGACCGTCTCCCTCGCCGACCACCGCGGGCGGCGGGTGGTCGTCTACTTCTACCCGAAGGCCTCGACCCCCGGCTGCACCACGCAGGCGTGCGACTTCCGCGACAGTCTGGAGCGCTTCGCCGCGGACGGGTTCGCCGTGCTCGGCATCTCGCCGGACTCCCCGGAGGCCCTCGCGCGGTTCGCCGAGGCCGAGTCCCTCACCTTCCCGCTGCTCTCCGACCCGGACCACCGGGTCGCCGAGGCGTACGGCGCCTGGGGCGAGAAGAAGAACTACGGCAAGACCTACGAGGGCCTGGTGCGCTCCACCGTGGTGGTCGGGCCCGAGGGCGAGGTGGAGCTCGCGCAGTACAACGTGCGCGCCGCGGGCCACGTGGCGAAGCTGCGCCGCGACCTCGGCCTGGAGGGCTGAGGCTAGGATGGGCGGGGGCCCGGACGGGCCCTTCGGCGCGAGTGGTGGAACTGGCAGACACGCAGGATTTAGGTTCCTGTGCCCTGACCGGCGTGCGGGTTCGAGTCCCGCCTCGCGCACCCCGCCGTCCCCGGGCACGCCCCGGGGCCGGCCCACGACGACACCCACGACAGATCCGGTGAGGCGGCGAAGGACCCATGGCGCCCAGGCGAACCCCCCGCACCGCGGCCGCGCTCGCGCTCGTCGCGGGGCTCCTCGCCCTCGGCGGGTGCGCCCCTGCGGGCGAGGGGCCCGGCACCCCCACCGCCGCCCGGTCCGTGCCGAGCGGGGAGTTCGTGTTCGCCAACGCCGCCGCCGCCCCCACCCTGGACCCGGCCACGGTCAACATCCTGGAGACGTCCCGGATCGGGGCCCAGATGCTCGAGGGGCTCGTCTCCGCCGACCCCTCCACGGGCGAGGCGGTGCCGGCCCTGGCGCGGTCGTGGGAGACCTCCGAGGACGGGCTCACCTACACCTTCGACCTGCGCCGGGACGTGCGCTTCCACGACGGCACCGCCCTGGACGCGGCGGCGGTGTGCGCGAACTTCGAGCGCTGGGAGGCCCTCGCCGCCGACGGGGCACGGACCCCCTTCGCCACGGTCCTGCGCACCGGCGCCCCCGGCATCGATTCCCTCTACGCGGGGTGCGCCGCGGCGTCGGAGTCCACGGTGGAGCTCTCGCTGACCGCGCCGCACACGCCCCTGCTCCGGGCGCTGACGCAGCCCGCGTTCGGGATCGCGTCCCCCGCGGCCCTGGCGGCCGGCACGCACGAGACGCACCCCGTGGGCACCGGCCCCTTCCGCTACGAGTCGGGGGACGGGACGAACGTGGTGCTGGTCGCGAACCCCGACTACTGGGGCGAGCTCGGGGACATCGGCCGGCTCGAGTTCCGCACGATCGCCGAGCCGGAGCTGCGCTACGTGGCGCTGCGCCTCGGCCAGGTGGACGGCTACGACCAGGTGGGCCTGGACTCCTTCGCCCCGCTCGCGCGCGAGGGCGTGCAGGTCCTCCAGCGCGACCCGTACTCCGTGTCCTACCTCGGCATCAACCAGGACGTGGAGCCCCTGGACGACCCCGAGGTGCGGGAGGCGATCGCCGCCGCCGTGGACCGCGGCGCGATCGTGCGCGAGCACTACCCCGACGGCACCCGGGTGGCGAACCAGTTCCTGCCCGCCCGCTTCGCGATGGACGGGACCGACCTGCAGGTCCCGTCCTACAACCCGCAGCGGGCGCGCGAGCTGCTGGCGGCGTCCTCCTACGCCGGCGAGCCGCTGCGGTTCTACTATCCCCGCGGCACCTCCCGCACCTACATGCAGGAGCCCGAGAAGATCTACGCCGACATCGCGGCCCAGCTCGTGCGGGCGGGGTTCGTGATCGAGCCCGTCCCGGTGGCCTGGTCGGACGGCTACGTGCAGCAGGTCCAGGACCCGGAGGGCGACCACGCCCTGCACCTGCTCGGCCTCAACGGCGGCTACCGCGACCCGGACTACTTCACGGCCGCCCTGTTCGGCGCCCCCCGCGGGGAGTTCGGCGCGGACGCCGTGTCACTGTTCGGCGCCGTCAACCGCGCGGCGGCGCTGCCCGACGGCGAGGACCGCTCGAGCGCGTACGTGTCGATCAACAACCGCGTCTCGCGGCTGCTGCCCGCCGTCCCGCTGGCCCACCCGATCTCCGCGGTCGCCGTCGGGGACTCCGTGACGTCCTTCCCCCTGAGCTCCACCGGCAACGAGGTCTTCAACCGGGTGGACCTCGGCGCCGCGCCGTGAGCACCGGCCCCGGCGCGCGCCCGGCCGCATTCGGGGTTCGTCCGGGCGTGGCGATAGTCTGATCCCGACCATTCACCGGCGCAGCGCCGGGCGTTCAACGGGAGCATCGACTGTGACATCACCTCAGACAACGGAATCGACCGACGTCCTCCTGATCGGCGGAGGCATCATGAGCGCCACCCTCGGCGTGTTCCTCAAGGAGCTCGAGCCGCAGTGGGACATCACGATGCTCGAGCGCCTCGACCAGGTGGGCGCGGAGAGCTCCAACGTCTGGAACAACGCCGGCACCGGCCACTCCGCGCTCTGCGAGCTCAACTACGCGCCCCAGGCCGCCGACGGGTCCGTGAGCCCGGAGAAGTCGCTCGGCATCAACGAGCAGTTCCAGCTCTCCCGCCAGTTCTGGGCCTCTCTCGTGTCGGAGGGCAAGCTGCGCGAGCCCGGCTCCTTCATCAACCCGGTGCCGCACATGTCCCTCGTCTTCGGCGACGCGCACAGCGACTACCTGCGCCGCCGCTGGGAGGCCCTGCAGCCGAACAAGCTCTTCGAGCGCATGGAGTACACCGAGGACCGTGAGAAGATCGCGGAGTGGGCGCCGCTGACCATGCACGGCCGCGGCGCGGGTCGCGTGGCGGCTTCCTGGTCCCCCGAGGGCACCGACGTCGACTTCGGCGAGCTGACCCGGCAGCAGGTCGCCCACCTGCAGGCCCGGGGCGGGGAGGTGCGCTACGGCCAGCAGGTCACGGACCTCGACCGGCAGGGCGACGGCACCTGGGTGGCGAGGGTCAAGAACCGCCTCAACACCGAGGGCGACCGGCTCGTGCGCGCGAAGTTCGTGTTCGTGGGGGCCGGCGGCGGCGCCCTGCCGCTGCTGCAGAAGTCCGGCATCCGGGAGGCCAAGGGCTACGGCGGGTTCCCGGTCTCCGGCCTGTGGCTGCGCAACTCCGACGAGGACGTGGCGGCCCAGCACAACGCCAAGGTCTACGGCCAGGCCTCCGTGGGCGCCCCGCCCATGTCCGTCCCGCACCTGGACACCCGCTACGAGCACGGACGGCGCGCGCTGCTGTTCGGCCCCTACGGCGGGTTCAAGCCCAACTTCCTGAAGCAGGGGTCCTACCTGGACCTGCCCCTGTCCGTGCGCCCGCACAACCTCTACCCGATGACCCGCGCGGGCCTGGCCAACCTGGATCTCGTGAAGTACCTGCTGAGCGAGCTGGCCAAGTCCAAGGGCCAGCGGGTCGAGGCGCTGCAGCAGTTCTACCCGACCGCCGACGGCTCGCAGTGGGAGCTGATCGAGGCCGGCCAGCGCGTGCAGGTCATGAAGCGGGACAAGCAGAAGGGCGGCGTGCTCCAGTTCGGCACCGAGCTGATCACCGCCGCGGACGGCTCCATCGCCGGCCTGCTGGGAGCCTCCCCCGGCGCGTCCACCGCGGTGCCCATCATGCTCAACCTCCTGGCGAAGTCCTTCCCGGCGCGGATGTCCGGGTGGGAGCCGCGGATCAAGGAGCTCATCCCCTCCTACGGCGTGAAGCTCAACGACAACCCGCAGCTCGCGGACGAGGTCATGGGCCGCACCGCCCAGGTGCTCGGCATCAGCTGACACCGCCCCGACGGGCACCGCTCCGCACGCCGCGGTGCCCGCGCGACGAGGCCCCGGACCGGCCGGTCCGGGGCCTCGTCGTCGTCCGGTCCGCCCCGGCCCCCCGGCCCAGGAGGCCCGGGTGACCTGTCGGTACGCGGCGGTACGCTGAGGGGCGTGCGCCCCGGCCCGGCCGGGACGCCCTCGCCCATCCCTCCCCAAGGAGCACGAGTGTTTCTCCTCGCCCGCGCGTCGATGGCCAACCGCGCCCTGATCGTGCTCATCACGCTGTTCGTCGCCCTCTTCGGGGTGCTCAGCATGCGCTCCATGAAGCAGGAGCTCATCCCGTCCCTGGAGATCCCCGCCATCAGCGTGGTCTCGGCGATGCCCGGCGCGTCCGCGGAGGTCGTCGACGAGCAGGTGGGCCGGCCCCTGGAGCGGGCGCTCAACATCGTGGAGGGCCTCGAGAGCTCGGCGTCCACCTCGCGCAGCGGGCTGTCCGAGATCCGGCTCGGCTTCGAGTACGGCACCGACCTGGACCGGGCCCGCAACCAGGTGGAGCGGGCGATCTCCAACGTGCGGACCCAGCTGCCCGACGACGTCGAGCCCACCGCGTTCGCCGGCTCCGTCGCCGACTTCCCCATCGTCTTCCTGGCCGTGTCCTCCGACGAGGACCTCAGCCCGCTCGCCGCCGACCTGGAACGGCTCACGGTCCCGGACCTGCAGCGGATCGAGGGCGTGCGCTCCGCCGAGGTCAGCGGCGCCCCCGAGCAGGTCGTCTCGATCCTGCCGGACCGCGCCGACCTCGCCCGGGCGGGCGCCACGCCCGCGGACATCCGCACCGCCCTGGAGGAGAGCGGCGGGCTGGTGCCCGTGGGCACCGTGGACGACGGGGCCACGACCCTGCCCGTCCAGGCCGGCTCCCCGCTCGACTCCCTCGAGGCCGTGGAGAACGTCCCGCTGCCCCTCCCCGAGGACGCGCCCGACGGCGCCGAGCCCACCACGGTGGGCGCCGTGGCCGCCGTGGAGCTCGCCGAGCAGGAGCAGACCTCGATCACCCGCACCAACGGGGCCCCGACGCTCGCCCTGTCCGTCACCAAGACCCCGGACGGGGACACGGTCGGGATCTCCCAGGCGGTCGGCGAGATGATCCCCGAGCTCGAGGAGGACCTCGGCAACGGCGCCGAGATCACGGCGGTCTTCGACCAGGCCCCCTACATCGAGCAGTCGATCGAGGACCTCACGGTCGAGGGCCTCCTGGGGCTCGCGTTCGCCGTGCTCGTCATCCTGGTGTTCCTGGCGTCGCTGCGCTCGACCCTGGTCACCGCGATCTCCATCCCGCTGTCCCTGCTCGCCACGTTCATCGGGATCAACGCCCTGGGCTACTCGCTGAACCTGCTGACCCTCGCGGCCATCACCCTGTCCGTGGGGCGGGTCGTGGACGACTCGATCGTGGTGATCGAGAACATCAAGCGCCACTACGGGACGGTCGACCTGAGCACCGACCCCGCCAACGCGAAGCGCCGGGCCATCCTCACCGCCGTGCGCGAGGTCGCGGGGGCGATCACCGCCTCCACCCTCATCACGGTCGCGGTGTTCGTGCCCATCGCGTTCGTGGGGGACGTGACCGGCGAGCTGTTCCGGCCCTTCGCCCTGACCACGACCATCGCGCTGCTGTCCTCGCTCGTGGTGTCCCTGACCATCGTGCCCGTGCTGGCGTTCTGGTTCCTCCGGGACCCCCGCCTCGCGCGGCGGGCCCGCCGGGCGCCGGCGGGGCGCCCCGCCCCCTGGGCCGACGGCACGGCCGGTCCCCCGCCCGGCGCCGCGGCCGGGACGCCGCCCCGGCTGGCCCAGGGCTACCTGCCGGTCCTGCGCGGCACGCAGCGCCACCCGTGGGCCACCCTCGGGGTGAGCGTCCTGATCCTCGGCGGCACGGCCGCCCTGCTGCCGGTGCTGCCCACCAACCTGCTCGGGGACACCGGGCAGAACACCATGACGATCGAGCAGGACCTGCCGCCCGGCACCGCGCTCGCGGTGACCTCCGAGCAGGCGGGCCGCGCCGAGGAGGTGCTCGACTGGACCGAGGGCATCGAGGACGTCCAGGTCACCATGGGCCCCGGCGGCGGCTTCTCCGCGTTCCTGCCCGGCAGCGGCACCAACAGCGCCACGTTCTCCGTGACGACGGACGCCGCGGTCGACCAGGAGCGGCTGCGCCGCACCGTCGGCGAGCGCCTGGACCGGCTGGACGGCGCCGGCGAGTTCTCGGTGCGGGGCGCCCAGGGCTTCACGAGCAACGACGTCGAGATCTCCGTCACCGCCACGGACCAGGCGACGCTGGCGGAGGCCGACGACGCCGTGGTGCGGGCCATGCGGGAGCTCGACTCCGCGGGGCAGGTCACGAGCAACCTGGCCGCCACCCAGCCCACCGTCGTGGTCACGGTCGACCGGGCGGCCGCCGCCGCCCGCGGCCTGAGCGAGGAGCAGGTCACGGGGGCGCTCGCCGGCACCGTGAACCCCCTCCCCGCCGGGTCCATCGACCTGGACGCCGACTCGGTGGCGGTGACGATCGGCGAGGGCCGCGCCGTCGAGGACCTCGAGGCGCTGCGGGCCCTGCCGGTGCCGGCCGCGGGCGGGACCGTCCGCCTCGACGAGCTGGCCGAGGTCGAGGAGGCGCTCACGGTCGAGACCATCACCTCGAGCAACGACCAGCGCACCGCCACCGTGGCCGTCACCCCGGGCGGCGACGACCTCGGCGCCACGAGCGGGGAGGTCCGGGACGCGCTCGCGGGCCTGGACCTGCCGCAGGGCGCGGCGGCCGAGCTGGGCGGGGCCGCCACGGAGCAGGAGACCACGTTCCGGCAGCTGGGCCTCGCCGTGCTCGCCGCGATCGCGATCGTCTACGTGGTGCTCGTGGCGACCTTCAAGTCCCTCGTCCAGCCGCTGGTCCTGCTGGTCTCGATCCCCTTCGCGGCGACGGGCGCGGTGCTCGCGCTGCTGGCCTCCGGGGTGCCGCTGGGCCTCGCCTCGCTGGTGGGCGTGCTGATGCTCGTGGGCATCGTGGTGACCAACGCGGTCGTGCTGATCGACCTCATCAACCAGTACCGGGGCCGGGAGCACCGCATGGACCTGGAGGAGGCCATCGAGAAGGGGGCGACCCGCCGGCTGCGCCCCATCGTGATGACGGCCCTGGCGACCATCCTGGCGATGACGCCCATGGCGCTGGGGATCACGGGGCAGGGCAGCTTCATCTCCCAGCCGCTGGCGGTCGTGGTGATCGGCGGGCTGATCTCCTCGACCCTGCTGACCCTGGTGCTCGTGCCGGTGCTGTACCGGCTCGTCGAGGCGCGCAAGGAGGCGCGGCTCCGGCGCCGGGAGGAGCGGATCGCGGCGCTGGCCGCGGCCCCGGGGCGCGGCGCCCGCGGAAGGTGACGTGACACTCGTCACCGTGCGCTCTTTCGTGGACGTTTGCTTCTGAAAACACTCGCGGGCGCACCCCGGTCACTCCCCGTCCGCAGGGTGCAGAAGGTATCATCGCCGCTGGTCACAGGGGGATTCGGTGCTGTGGAGCGGGCGGCGTGCGGGGAGCCCCCGGGAGGCATCCCCCGAAAGGGGGGACACCGGGGCCCGGTGCACCGATGTAACCGGGTCGTAGCATTATCCTGTGACCCGCAGAGAAACAGATCGTGTGCAGAACAGCGCCGACGCCTGGGAGGCCCTCTTCAGGGCCCAGGTGACGGTCATGCGGCGTCTCCAGCGCCAACCCGAGTTCGCGGAGCTCTCCGCCCGCGAGTACGACGTCCTCTTCAACCTCTCCCGCTCCGACGAGGCCGGCATGAGGCTCAACGAGCTCAACGAGTACGTGCTGCTCACCCAGTCGAGCCTCAGCCGGATGCTGGAGCGTCTCGAGCTCAAGGGGCTGGTGCACCGCTGGCAGGACCCGCAGGACCTGCGGGGGCTGCGGATCCGGCTGACTGACCGGGGCCGGCAGATGCAGGTGCAGATCGCCGAGCAGTTCCGGGTGCACGTGCACGAACTGATGTCCGCGGGCCTGGACCCGGAGGAGCTGCGCATCCTGACCCGGCTCGCCGACCGCCTGCGGGAAGCCGTCAACGAGCTCTGAGCCGCGCTCCCCCGCCGCGCTACAGCGGGAGGACGACCCTGGCCCCCGGGTCCTCGCGGCCGGGGACGGAGGACTCCGCGGACACCCGCATCCCGCCCAGCGTGATCTCCCCCTGGAGCGTGGTCAGGAACGCCGTCTCGGAGGCGTCCGCGCCCGTCGCGATGCGCACGAACTCCGTGCGCGGGGCGAGCCCGGTGGCGTCGAGGACGTACCAGGCGCCGTCGTGCCAGGCCTCGACCACCGCGTGGAAGTCCATGGGGGACAGCCCGGGCGCGTAGACCGACGCGAGCCGCGCCGGCACCCCGAGTCCCCGCAGCAGGGTGATGAGCAGGTGGGCGTAGTCCCTGCACACGCCCTGCCGGGTGAGGAACGTGTGCACCGCGGTGTCGGTGGCCGTCGAGGAGCCGACCACGTAGTCCAGGTGCTCGTGCACCCAGTCCCGCACCCGCTGGAGCGTCTCGTAGCCGCCGCCGCGGGCCCCGGGGAAGAGGGCGTCGGGGGTGCCGGCCATCTCGTCGAAGGGGCAGAACCGGCTGGGCCGGGTGTAGCGGACGAAGTCGACCGGCTCCGCCGGAGGCGGTGACCCCGCCGGGCCGTCCAGCTCCAGGGCATAGGACACCGTGCACTGCGTGCCGCCCGGCACCCGGGCCAGGTGCAGCCGCGTGCCGTGCAGGTCCTCCGCCTCCTCGAGCGCGACCTCGGTCCCGTCCACGCGCAGGCTCAGGTGCTCGCCGGGGCGGGCGCCTCCGCCGGGGCGGGCGGCCGCGAGGGAGAACACCGCCAGGTGGTCGGTCTCCGAGGCGAAGTCGACCTCCGCGGAAACGGTGCGCCGAGTGGTGGGCACGAAGGGCCTCCTGGTCGGGGGGAATGTGCGGCGGACCGGTGGCCCGTCCGCTCCATTGTCGCTCACGGGGGCGATTCATCAGTACACTGATCCACGAGACATCCCCCACACGCCCCGCCGCCGGCCGGAGCCCGCGCGCTGCACCCGGCGGCCGACCGCGAAGGACGCAGCATGGCCCAGGACACCACCCAGGACAGCCGCTCCAAGGAGCGCACCGCACCGGATCCCGAGGATCCCCGCAAGCCGGACAGTCCCACCGAGATCAGCAAGCCCTCGTGGGGCTACGTCGTCAAGCGTGCGATCTCCGAGTTCTCCAAGGACGACTGCACCGACCTCGCCGCGTCATTGACGTACTTCGCGGTGCTCTCCCTCTTCCCCGCGCTGCTCGCCATCGTGTCCCTGCTCGGCGTGTTCGGCCAGGGCGAGGCTACCACCCAGGCGATCCTGGACTTCCTCGACCAGTACGCACCGGCGGCGCTCGTGACCCTCCTCGAGGAGCCCATCAACAACCTCACCACCAGCACGGGCGCCGGGCTCGCCCTCGTCGTCGGCATCGTCGGCGCACTGTGGACCGCCTCCGGCTACACGGGGGCCTTCGGCCGGGCCATGAACCGCATCTACGAGGTCGAGGAGGGACGGCCCATCTGGAAGCTGCGGCCGGTGAACCTCCTCGTCACGCTGATGCTGGTCCTCATCGTGGTCCTCATCATGCTCATGGTGCTGCTCTCCGGCGGCGTCGCCCAGTGGGTGGGCGACCTCGTGGGCCTCGGCGCCACGGCCGTGACGGTGTGGAACATCGCCAAGTGGCCCGTCATCGTGCTCCTCGCCATCGTCCTCATCGCGGTGCTCTACTACTTCACCCCCAATGTCCAGCAGCCCAAGTTCCGCTGGATCAGCATGGGCTCGATCGTCGCCCTGGTCGTGGCGGCCGTGGCCGCGGCGGCGTTCACCTGGTACGTGGTCAACTTCGCGTCCTACAACGCCACCTACGGCATCATCGGCTCCGTCATCGTCCTGCTGCTCGGTCTGTGGATCATCAACAACGTGCTGCTGCTGGGCGCGGAGATCGACGCCGAGGTGGAGCGCGGCCGCCAGCTGCAGGGCGGGATCAAGGCCGAGGAGACCATCCAGCTCCCGCCGCGCGACACCCGTCAGGTCGACAAGAAGGACAAGAAGGCGGAGAAGCTCGTGGACCAGGGCCGGAAGCTGCGCCTCGAGCACGAGCACCTCGACTACTCCTCGGACGACTCCGGGAAGGACGCCGACAAGGCCTCCGGCAGGAGCTGACGGCCGACCCCGGCGGCGGACCCGTGGTGCTGATCCACGGGTCCGCCGCTTCGTTCTGCCCGGACCGTGGCCGCCGCGCTCCGGCGCCGCACCGCGCGCCCCCGGCGTCCTTCCCTAGACTGGGGAGCGGTGTTCCGGACCGGAACCGTCACGTCGTCCGCAGGAAGGTCCCACTCATGCACGAGGTCAGAGCCGTCGTCGTCACGGCGAAGAACGCACCAGCCACCCTCGAGACGATCCTCGTCCCGGACCCCGGGCCCGGGGAGGCGCTCGTGGACGTCCTCACCTGCGGGGTCTGCCAGACCGACCTGCACTACAAGGTCGGTGCCGTGGGCGACGACTACCCCTACCTGCTCGGCCACGAGGCCTCCGGCGTGGTCGCCGCGGTCGGCGAGGGCGTCACCGAGGTCGCCGTCGGGGACAAGGTCATCCTCAACTGGCGCGCCGTGTGCGGGGAGTGCCGAGCCTGCCGCAGGGGCGAGCCCTGGTACTGCTTCGCCACCCACAACGCCACCCAGAAGATGACGCTCGCCGACGGCACGGAGCTCTCCCCCGCCCTGGGCATCGGGGCGTTCGCCGAGAAGACCCTGGTCGCGGCCGGTCAGTGCACCAAGATCGAGGGCGAGCTCGAGGACCACCAGTACGCCGCGGTCGGCCTGCTCGGCTGCGGCGTGATGGCCGGCATCGGCGCCGTCCTCAACACCGCGAACGTCCGGCGCGGGGAGTCCGTGGCCGTGATCGGCTGCGGCGGCGTCGGCACCGCGGCGATCGCCGGGGCCCAGCTCGCCGGGGCCACCACGATCATCGCCGTGGACCTCGACGACGAGAAGCTCGCCACGGCGCAGAAGTTCGGCGCCACCCACACGGTGAACTCGAAGGAGCAGGACCCCGTCGCGGCGATCCAGGAGCTCACGGGCGGGCACGGCGCCGACGTCGTGGTCGACGCCGTGGGCGTCGCCGCGACCTTCCAGCAGGCCTTCGAGGCCCGCGATCTCGCCGGACGGCTGGTCCTGGTGGGCGTGCCCGCCCCCGGCACCACGTGGGAGATCCCGCTGGACGAGGTCTTCGGCCGCGGCGGGGCCATCAAGTCCGCCTGGTACGGCGACACCCTGCCGAACCGGGACTTCCCGATGCTCGTGGACCAGTACCGGCTGGGCCGGCTGGACCTCGACGGCTTCGTCACCGAACGGATCGGGATCGAGGACGTCGAGCCTGCCTTCGAGCGGATGACCGCCGGCAAGGTGCTGCGCTCCGTCGTGGAGCTCGGCCGATGAGCGCCGTCGACGGCCACGACGGCGAGGCCCTGCCCGACCGGGAGCGCGCCCACCCCGCCGACCGCGGCGCCGTCCCGGTGCGGCCCGCCGCGGGCGCCGGCCGGGCCCGCATCGACCGGCTGGTCACCTCCGGGACGTTCTCCCTCGACGGCGGGACCTGGGACGTCGAGAACAACGTGTGGATCGTGGGCGACGACGACGAGTGCGTGGTGATCGACCCGGCCCACGACCCCGCCGCGGTGGTGGAGGCCGTCGCCGGGCGCACGGTGACCGCGGTCCTGCTCACCCACGCCCACGACGACCACATCCGCTCCGTCAAGGAGGTGGCCGGGCAGGTGGGCGGGACGATCCACCTGCACCCGGAGGACACGGTCCTGTGGGAGCAGGTCTACCCGAAGACGCCCTTCGACGCGGCGATCGCCGACGGGGACGAGTTCACCGTGGCGGGGACGACCCTCACCGCGCTGCACACCCCGGGCCACTCCCCCGGGTCCGTGTGCTTCTGGGCCCCGGGCCTGGGCGAGGGCGGGGTACTGTTCTCCGGGGACACCCTGTTCCAGGGCGGTCCCGGCGCCACGGGCCGGTCCTGGTCGGACTTCCCCACGATCGTCGACTCCATCCGCGAGCGGCTGCTGACGCTGCCCGAGTCCACGGAGGTGCTCACCGGCCACGGCGACACCACCACGATCGGCGCCGAGGCCCCGCACCTGCAGGAGTGGATCGACCGGGGCCACTGACCGCGACCCCGGCCACCCGCCGCGGCCTCCGGGCCCGGCGGGTGGCCCGGGACGGCGGTGCCCCTGCCGGCACTGTCCCGGGCCCGGTGGGCTCAGAGGTCCCCGGGACCGATGCGCCGCCAGCGGTGCACGAAGGTCAGGGCCGTGGCCAGCAGGACCGCCGCGGAGAGCACCGGCACCAGTGCGGCGCTCCGGTAGCCCCAGGACTCCCCCCACCACCCGGACAGGGCGAGCCCCCCGGTCAGCCCCACGCTCATCACCGCGGTCATGACGGTGGTCAGGGCCGTGACCCGGGAGCTCGGGGCCACGAGCCGGGCGATCTCGTAGACCCCCACCAGGCACGGCCCGGTGGTCAGCCCGGCCAGCGCCAGCACGACCACCATCCCCGCGGAGTCGTCCGGGATGGTCAGGAGCATCGCGGCGAGCACGGCCCCGGCGGCCGCCGCCACCCAGCGGTTCCACAGCCGCAGCTCTTCGGTGCGGGCGGACGCGGCCACCGCGGCCAGCGCCGAGGTGAACCCCGAGACCGCGTACAGCCAGCTGACCGAGACCACCGCGTCCACGGCGGTCGCGAAGACGAGGACCGCTCCCAGGGTCGACCCCACGAGGGCCCCCAGCGCCCCCATCCCCAGCACGGGGAGCAGCCGGAGCTGCCGCGCCCGGCGGCGGCGGTTGCGGGCCGCCCGGTTCGGTGCGGCCGCGACGGGCGGCAGGAAGTGGATGAGCCCCCGCGGCAGGCGGGCCGAGCAGTGCAGCAGGAACACGGTGGTGCCCACGAGGGTCAGGGTGGCCGCGAGCACCAGCACGGCCACCGGCCCGAGGGTCACGGCCACGAGCCCGGTCACCGCGGCTGCCAGGACGGTGGCCAGCGAGTCCATGACGCTCTCGTGGCGCAGCGCGGTGTCGAAGAGGTCCTCCCGGGAGTCCCGGCGCAGCAGGGACCACCAGCGCAGCCGGCACGCCACGCCCATCTGCGGCAGCACGAGCCCGGCGAGCAGGCACGGGAGCACCAGCTGGGCGGGGGCCGCCCCGGGGTCGGCGGCGAGGTCCGGGAGCCGGCGCACGAGCCACCACACCACCAGCGGGTTCACGAGGGTGAGCAGCACCAGGCCGAGCTGGCGCCGGCGCCACGAGGCGGCCGCGCCCATGGCCAGCCCGCACACCGCCGAGCCGAACGTCACGGCGGCGGCGCAGAAGGCGCCCAGGGCCGGGGACCCGGAGATCAGCGCCACCGTGGTCAGCACGCCGAGGGGCACCATGGTCTGGGGCAGCCGCACGAGCAGGGTCAGCACGGGGTACAGCGCGCCGCTGACGGCGGCGAGCTCCCGGGAGTCGGCCAGGGGCGAGCGGGCGGCCGTGCTGAAACCCCCGAGGGGCTCGGCGGCGCGCGCACTGCTCACGAGGTACCTCCGCATCCTCCCGACCGCGGCCGGGCACGGACCAGCCTAGCCCCGCCGTCCGGAGGATGACGGAAAGCGTCGGTCCCCCGCGGCGGGCGGAGGATCCGGCGGCCCTGCCGGATCCGGCAGGGCCGCGGGCTCACCGCTCCCGGACCGGCGCGGCGGACGCGGTGGGCGTCGCCTCCGCTGCCGGGGCGTCCTCCTCCGCGGCGGGCGCCCCGGCGCCGCGGCGCGGCCGGGAGAGCGTCGCCGAGCGGTGGACCAGACCGGCCACGAGGCCGCCGAGCAGCGGGGCCACCCAGAACAGCCACAGCTGGCCCAGGTGGCCGGCGCCGGCGACCACGGCGGCGCCGGTCGAGCGGGCGGGGTTCAGCGACCCGCCGTCGAACGGCGCGGTGATCGTGAGCAGGAACGCGAGGGCCGCACCGATGGCCACGGGGGCGAGCACCGCGTTGGCCCGCGGCGCGGTGGAGCCCAGGACCACGAGAGCGAACAGGGCGGTCGCCACGAACTCGACGAGCAGCACGGTGGTCCACCCGGCCTGGGAGGTGGAGTTCTCCCCGAAGCCGTTGGAGACCGCGCCGAGGACCTGCGCGGTGGTCGAGGAGTCGAGCAGGCTGATGAGCACCGCCCACAGCACGCCGGCCGCGGCCAGGGCGCCGAGCACCTGGGCCACCACGTAGCCGATCGCGGCCCGTGCGGGCGTGCGCCCGGCCACGACCGCGGCGAGCGTCACCGCGGGGTTGAAGTGCCCCCCGGAGACGTGCCCGAAGGCGACGATCGCGGCGACCAGGCCGAGACCGAAGCCGAGCGCGGAGTCGATGACCTCGGTGGCGAACATGCCCGTGCCCAGCCCGGCGAAGACCAGCAGCGCCGTCCCTGCGAACTCGGCGGCCCACTGGGCCGGCGCGGACGCGGCCTCCGGGGCGCCGGCGGGCACGGTGTCCTTGCGCGCGGCGACGGGCACGGGCGCCGCGAGGCCCGCCGTGCCTGGGGCGGCGCCGTCGTGGACGGCGCTGTCGGCGCCGTCGGCGCCGGGGCGCGCGGTGGTGCCG